>DASZHC010000156.1:0-9151 GCA_035938215.1 Chthoniobacterales bacterium | reverse complement strand
AAAAGCCCAAAAGCCTACGGCCAAGGCCCTCGGGTATTCTCTAAAAGCGGATCCGCTAATAAGCTATCTTAATGGCTAGCTTTAAAATCGCCACAATCTACAAGGATCATGCAACCTTACGGGGTTATGAAAAATGCGGGTTAATTCCGTTCCCGTCGAAGCGGCCACCGAAGCGCGCAAGCTAGGATTGACGGTCATAGCGATAACATCGCGCGCCTATTGCCAATCGGTTGCTGAGGGACGGGGATTAAACAAAACCGCAATCTCTGAAGCTGATCTGGTCATTGACAACCATGTCCCGGTTGGAGACGCAGTTTTGACGGTTCAGGCCGGCGAACTGCGCGCAGGGCCTGCCAGTACGATTGCGTCGACGCTGATCTATAACTTGATGCTTGAGCGCATAAGCGAACTTCTCGCGGAAATGAGAGTTCCGGTTCCATCTTTGCGAGCGCGAACCTTCCCGGAGCGAACGAGCACAACAGGAAATTAATTGCGCGGTATCGCCATCGAATTCGTCACTTTTGACCAACTCCAGTTTCAATCTGTCACGCCTTCAACGAGTCCGAGGATGGGCTCACTAAAAAACAAAATTCAAAATCGTAGTGTAAATGGAAATTCTTTATTCTCCCCTTTCCGGTCCTGTCGTATCCCTTCAGAATGTTCCTGATCCGGTTTTCGCGCAGGGAATGGCGGGCGACGGCCTGGCAATCGATCCCATTGATAGCCGGGTTTTGTCTCCGTGCAGTGCCAAAGTAAAGCAGGTTCATCGGAAGCGGCATGCTGTTACGCTGGCTACGGACCAGGGCGCCGAACTCTTGATCCACGTCGGAATTGAAACGGTCAATCTAGGCGGAGAGGGCTTCGAAGTCCGAGTATCTGCCGGGCAACGAGTGCACCGGGGCGACGTGCTCATGGAGTTCGATCCCGACCTCATTGTTCGCAAAGCGAAGAGCCATCGCAATCGGGCTCAACGGAAGATGGGACGTTGCCTCATGCGGAATCGGCGCCCATTGTTGTCGAAGCCGAACATGGGATCCATGCCCGGCCTGCGGCTGCCCTGGCTGACACGGCTCGTCGTTTCAAGAGCACAATTACGATTTCCGGGGCATCGGGCAGATCGGCGGATGCGAAGAGTGTTGTCGCCCTTCTCGGGCTGGAGATTGAGCGGGGCGACGCAATTCGAATCACCGCCCGGGGCTTGGACGCCAACGAGGCAAAGGAGGCTCTGGAGTCGGCTGCAGGCAAGGCCTTCGGCCTGGCGGAAAACCAGGCAGCAACGAGAACGGCAGTCGCTCCGCGTCCGATTTTGCCGGCCCAACCCGAGCAGGAAGAAGCCGGCATCTTTCGGGGCGTTTCTGCGTCTCCCGCACTGGCGGTCGGCCGGGTCGCGAGACTTCTTCAACCGGTCGTGAAAGTCAAGGAATATGGGGCGGATGCAACTGTTGAAAGAAATAAGCTGCATGAGGCTGTGGCGGTAACGCGTAGCGAGCTTGATGCTGAAGCTGCGGCAGCTGGGAACGGGCAGAGTGAAATCCTCGTTGCACACAGAATCCTCCTTGAAGATCCGCAGCTGCTAACGGAGGCCGAAAACTGGATCGGCCAGGGAAAGAGCGCCGGTTGGGCGTGGCAGACCGCAGCTCATGGCTGTGCGGAGCGGATCAAGTCTCTGAAGAGCGGAGTGCTGGCCGGCCGGGCGGCGGATATTCCTCGACCGTGCCGAACCTCCTACTGAGGAAGCACATTTGAAGGAGTATCGGGCAATTTCGGAAGCGCTTGGGAATCGGGGGCGCAATCTTCAGCAATCTCGCGCTGATTTTTGCGATCGGCGTCGCAGTTGGATTTGCAAAAGAGAACAACGGGGCAGCCGGCCTCGCCGGCGGCATCGGCTACCTGATACTGACCGCTGTTTTGAAGTCGATAAATGAAAAGATCGACATGGGTGTATTGGCCGGAATCCTGTGCGGAATCGTAGCCGGCAACCTTTACAACCGATTTAAGGATATCAAGCTCCCCGAATACCTGGCATTCTTCGGAGGAAAGCGCTTTGTTCCCATTATAACTGGTCTTGTCTGCGTGGTGTTGGGCCTGGTCTGCGGCTACGCCTGGCCTCCCGTACAGGCCGGTATTGACTGGTTAGGGCACGCGCTTATCGGGGCGGGCGGCTTGGGGCTTATCATCTATGGGATACTCAATCGGCTGCTGTTGGTGACAGGCCTTCACCACATCCTCAACAGCCTTGTCTGGTTTGTCTTCGGGAGCTTCAACGGGGCCGACGGCAAAGTTGTCACGGGAGATCTGCATCGATTCTTTGCGGGTGATCCCACAGCAGGGTCGTTCATGGCCGGCTTTTTCCCGATCATGATGTTTGGTCTACCGGCCGCCTGTCTGGCGATGTATCACGCTGCTCGACCGGAAAACCGGAACTGGTCGGAGGAATGCTGTTGTCGATGGCGCTGACCGCGTTTCTCACCGGCGTGACAGAGCCTGTCGAATTCACTTTCATGTTCCTCGCGCCGGTTCTTTATCTGATCCATGCCGTTCTAACGGGCGTGTCGATGGCTTTGATGAACTTGCTAAACGTCAAGTTGGGATTCACCTTTTCGGCTGGAGCGTTCGATTACATCATCACCTACAAACTGGCGACTAACGGTTGGCTGCTGATCCCGGTCGGATTGGCATATTTCCTCGTCTACTATTTCCTCTTCAGCTTCGCTATCCGAAAATTCAATTTGGCGACACCCGGACGCGCTGAGGCTGAGGCCGAGAAAGCAGGCGCGGGAGCGCCGGGGACCCAGCCAGCCGTTGGCGCGGAAACGGAGGCGGCCGGATTTATCAGGGCGCTGGGCGGAACCCGTAATATCAAGCTCGTCGATGCGTGCACAACTCGTCTGCGCCTTGAGTTGGTAGACGATTCGTTGGCAAGCCAGCAGGCGTTGCGAACTCTGGGTGCACGGGGCATAGTTCGCCCGGCTCAAAACGTGATGCAGGTCGTGCTAGGTCCGCAGGCGGAGATCGTTGCCGGAGAGATCCGGGATGCAATGACGGGGAAGGAATACGCCGGCATATCGGCTGCCGCCGGTGAACCGGACGTTGCTGCTGAAGGCGCGAAAGCCGTATCGGTCCTTGGACTTCAAGGTCAATCGAATGAGGAAGAGCCTGGCGTGGCGGATCGTCTAGTCGATGCCTTTGGAGGTATCGCAAACGTCCAATCAGCCGAGCATGTCGCGGTGACCCGGCTCCGATTTGTGCTCCGAGACAGCAGCAAGGCCGATAGCGAGGCGTTAAAACGCAGCGGCGCTGCAGGATTCGCAAGGGCGTCTGAAAAGGTCTGGCACGTTATTGCAGGCCAGCAGGCTGCGGCGGTTGCGGCCGCAGTCGGTACCAGGCTGAACAGCCGATGATGAAGCATACGATATGACGATCGGATTCCCAGGATGACCCACTCCAACCAACCCACTCGCCTTGCGCTGAGAAATGCGGTCCTGATCGACGGCGACAGCGTCGCCGCCGGCAAGGTGGCAATTGTTCGCGGAGACAGGATCGAGGCGGTCATTCCTGAACGCGATTTCTCCGCGGATCCAGATGTCGAAACTATTGATCTGCACAATGCATATCTTGCCCCCGGGTTTATCGACCTCCAGTTGAACGGCTGCGGCGGAGTTCTGTTCAACGATGCGATTACGGCTGAAACGCTTCAGATCATGCATCGAACAAATCTCCGCTCGGGCACAACGGGATTCCTGCCGACGCTGATCACGACGAGCGAAGAAAAAATGCGGCACGCCCTGCAGGTTGTCGGACAGTACCGCGACAAGGTGGGTCGCGGAGTTTTTGGGGTTCATCTCGAAGGGCCGTATATCAACCCTGAACGTAAAGGGATCCACAACGTTGACTTCATTAGAAGACCCTCAAACGAGATGGTCAGGGAAATAGCCGGCGTAGCCAGTGAATTCCCGGTCATGCTGACTCTTGCGCCGGAATGCAATGAGCCGCATACGGTTCGCACACTGGCTGAGGCAGGCGTTATAGTTTCGTGCGGGCATTCTAACGCTCGGTATGCCGAAGCGATTGCTGGATTTGATGCCGGGATACGGGTAGCGACCCATTTGTTCAATGCGATGTCCCCATGGATCGGACGCGATCCTGGGGTGGTTGGTGCGGTTCTCGAACGCGATGATGTGGTGACAGGTATCATCGCCGATGGATTCCACGTTCATTACGCCAGCATCAAACTGGTGAAAAGCATCAAACGGCAGGGCCTGTTCCTTGTTACGGATGCGGTTACGCCGACAGACACTTCGATGCCGGCCTTCGAGTTTGGGGGAAGGACGATTTTTGTCAAGGAGGGCCGTTGCGTCAGTGCTGACGGCACGCTGGGTGGTGCGCTGGTAACCATGATCGAAGCAATTGCCAATTGCGTGCATCACGTCGGAATTCCGCTTCTGGAAGCCGTACGGATGGCCTCACTCTATCCGGCTCGGGTGCTTAAACGTGATCACGAGCTTGGAAAAGTGAAGGCGGGTTATTTGGCAGATCTCACAGTCTTCGATGATAGTTTCGTCGTAAGTGGCGTGGTCGAACGCGGCAAATGGGTGCCTCGCGACTTCCCAGAGAAAGCCCCGGCTGTGCAACCGGTATCTATCTGAACCTAAACCTTTTGTCTCGATCCAACCTATGGATATTTCACCAACGGAAGCTGAGCAGTATGAACACATTCAAACGAGAGTTTTCCCGAGCTCGGATGAGGCAGTACGCGTTGTCGCGGCATCCCTTGCCCGGTTGATAAGGGAACGAAGTCGGGAGCGGCGCAACGCGGTGCTCGGATTGGCTACAGGCTCGACGCCGGTCAAACTCTATCGTGAGCTGATTCGATTGCATCGGAAGGAAGGACTTTCTTTCCAGAATGTTGTGACCTTCAACCTCGACGAATATTACGGATTGCCGCCAAATCATCCGGAAAGCTATCGCCACTTCATGGAGGTCCAGCTGTTTAAGCACGTGGATATTCCACGGCA
The DNA here is from genome assembly GCA_035938215.1 of Chthoniobacterales bacterium. GTDB lineage: Bacteria > Verrucomicrobiota > Verrucomicrobiia > Chthoniobacterales > JAFAMB01 > DASZHC01. The sequence goes on along the minus strand of DASZHC010000156.1, from coordinate 4,136 downwards.
AAATGTTCATGTGCCGGACGGTATGGTTCCGCGTCCGGAAGTCTATGCCTACTGCCAGGAGTACGAAAGCAGGATCCGGGAAGCCGGAGGGCTCGATATTCAGATTCTTGGGATCGGGCGGACCGGCCACATTGGCTTTAATGAACCGGGTTCCGGATCTGATTCACGTACTCGCCTGGTGACGTTAGATCGACTTACCCGGCGCGACGCGGCGCGAGATTTTCGGGGTGAAGCGAATGTCCCGGGGAATGCGATAACGATGGGGGTCGGCACAATATTGCAGGCGAGGGAACTTGCCCTTCTAGCCTGGGGTGAATCAAAGGCGCCAATTCTGCGTTTCGCGATCGAGGGCCCGCAGACCGAGACGATCCCTGCGAGTTTTCTTCAGCGCCATTCGAATTGCCGATGCTATATCGATGAGCCGGCGGCGTCGGAGCTGACTCGTTTCCGTAACCCGTGGAAGGTCGGGACGGTCGATTGGAAACCTACCTTCGTCCGCAAGGCTGTCGTCTCGATCGCCATGGACCTTAAAAAGCCGGTTTTGCGGCTTCGGGACGAGGACTATAGCGAGCACGGGCTCGCCTCGCTGCTGATGGAAAGCGGTTCGAGTTACGGCTTGAACATCCGAATTTTCAACGAACTTCAACATACGATCACGGGCTGGCCAGGCGGAAAGCCGAATGCCGATGATTCAAATCGTCCCGTACCGGCCAATCCTGCGCAAAAGCGCGTACTGGTCTTTAGCCCGGAACCGCTCGACGCGGAATTGGGAATGGCCGGCACATTGAATCGCCTCGTTCGTCACGGACATGAAGTGACCTTTGTTTATTTGACCTCAGGTAACCTTGGGGTGCCGGACAGCGAAGCTCGCATGGCGCTTGGATTGTTGGGTGAATTGAGTGAGAACCCGGACGGCGATCGTCACGGAAAAGAACGGATTCAAATACTTGCCGAAGAAGTGGAGAACAAGAAAGCGTTCGATGAAGACAGCTCCGATCTTCGCAAGTTCAAAGGTTTTATACGCAAGGCGGAGGCGCGTGCGTCCTGCCAGGTGTTGGGCTTGGATCTCTCCAAAGTCATTTTTCTGGACTTACCGTTTTATGAGACCGGTCGTTATCGCCAGTTCGCGCCCTCTGAAGAGGATGTAAAGGCGATTCAGACCCTTTGCGAACGTGTCCAGCCGCATCAGATCTATATGACCGGTTCTGGCGCCGAGCCGAGCAGCGTGCCAGGAATCTCGTTCCAGCTCGTGCGAACTGCTCTCGAGGCTTGTCGTGATGATGGCTGGATCAGGCAATGCCACGTCTGGTACTACGCCGCTGCCGAGCGACCCTGGCCGATACACGAGGTTGAAATGGCTGTTCCTTTGAGCCCTGCGGAGCTTTCCGTAAAGCTCGATTGTCTTTACCATCACCGTTCTCAACGAAGCCAGACGCCATTCCTTGAAAGCCAATCCGGGGAGAGTTGGCAACAGGCGGAACACAACAATCGAATTACCGCACAGCAATATGATCGCCTGGGTCTGGCCGAATATGAAGCTATGGAGTCATTCAGACGTGAACCCGCAGGGGTATCATAAGAGCTTCAACGGAAGGACGATGGACCGCTCCGTCCTCCGGCCTTGGCGACTCGTCCGACAAGGAATTCGTTCATTTTGGGGGTCTCCGTGCCGTCCCATTATGGGCCCGGAAATGATCAGTCGGACGGCCTCCGTGTCGTCCCTCCAGTTATCCCTTCGGAAGAGTCAGAACAAACCGGCTTCCCTTCCCAAACTCGGAGAAGACCTCAATTTTTCCCTGCAAATCGTCGACAAGACGTTTCGTGATCGCGAGACCCAGGCCGCTCCCTTTAGCGTCGCCGGAAGGAGCGATTCGCTTGAACTCCTCGAAAATGGTATCGAAGTTTTCGGGCAAAATCCCTATCCCGGAATCTTCGACAGCAATCTGCCATGAGTTGTCGTCGAGAGAGCTGAACTTCAAGGTGACCGTGCCCTCCTTCCTGTCCGGGTGACGATAGTTGATCGCATTAATCGTCAGATTCGTGATGATGCTCCGGATCTTTTTCGGGTCGCTGCGGACTGTCCTCAGCGCGGGATCAATCTCAAGAATAAGACTTAGTCCCGCGTCCTTCATCATGGCGTGAAACGATGATTCAAGCTCTGAGCAGAAGGTATGAATATCGATTTCTTCAAGTTGCGGCGAGCCAGCGCCGCCAAGTAAGAGCGAGTAATTTTTGAGATCCTCCAAGAGCTCCCCTATTTCCCGCACATTCCGTTGACAGGCGCGAAGCATCTCTTCCCGGCTAGATTGATCATCGCTGATCGTCAGGAGGCTGATTGTAAGGTTCAGAGTATTAAGAACATTGGCAATCTCGTGGTTTACAGTTCGGATGAGTCGCAACCGTGAGGCGTCAATTCTGCTGAGATTTCTGTTTGCCTCCAGGAGCCGGCCGTTGACCTGGCGAAGTTCCTCCGTGTACTGTTCTACATAGCGTTGAATGGAACCTGTAACCGAATCTTCGAAAAAACCGGCAAGATTTTTCCAGGCGATTTTGCTGCGATCGGCCCACTGGGGATTAATCTCAAAAAATCTCTCGATCGCATGTTCCAAAATGGCCTTGTGAACCAACCCAAGCTCTTGAACGATTTCGGTGAGTTGATATCCCTGTTGCCAGCGCGTTTTGCCGTGACTGATAGCGGCTTGAACGGTGCGTTTCCGCATCTCGGGGTGCGCTTCCGTGACGAAATACTCGACAAGATCAGCGAAAAGCTGCGGAAAATGATCGATCAATTCCCGGTCCGTTAGAGCGTGCGCGCTCGGAATCGTCCCGGTAGCGCGGATGGTGCGCACGACTTCTTCGCCAATAAACGCTTGTTGGCGAACCAGATACTCGATCAGGTGCCGTGTCACTTCGCTTGTCGCCGCCATGGGTGTTCTAATATTCCGAGGATAGGCATCTTGGCAACAAATCCGGGTGCAGTTCCGCTTTGGTGCGTAATCTGAATTTTGCAATCCCAGAGCTTGTCATCTCTGCATTCAACAACTAGCCTGCACCTGCTTGAGGGATGCAGGTATGTTTTTTTCTTTCAAAATTCCACGGAACGGGCGCGGGATTCGTGTGTCCGAACACTCTCTGCTTCAGAATTTTCGCCTGCGTCAGAACGGGATGACCTTAGTCGAATTGTTAGTCGTTCTGGCGATCATTGCGACATTGGCGGGGCTAATTTATCCGGCCATCATGGACTCGATCCGAAAATCGGAAGCATCGATGGCTGCGCAGCGAATAGACGCGGTGGAAAAGGCAAAGGTGCAGTACAGGCTTGATAACCTCATTTCGGATGCTGCGCAGGAAACCGCGCCGATGACGCTGTCGCAAGTCTCGCAGTATCTTGTGCGTCTTGGACAGCCGATAGCCACTGATGATACCCTCAACCAGGGAACAGGGGGAAAAGTTCATATCGGTTCATTAGCGACTACAGCATGGTTCGAACCGAACTCGAAAAACGACAGGACGATGCAGTTATTGAATCAGTACGGGGTTCCTTTGCAGGAAAAGAGCGTGGTGACGACGGCAACAACCCCGGGAACTGTTCCTCAGTGATCTCCGGTTAGTCCCTTGCCCTACTTCGGATGCCGCTCTACGCATACATCACGCAATCGGCCAAAGGCGCTCCGTTTTCAAAGGCGACGGCAGACGCCCCATCGCTGTCGGACCTTAATGCACGCCTGTTTCACCTCAACAAGCCTGTTGTCAAGATACTTGAACGGCGAAGGAGAGATGACAAAAAGAGGAAAGGAATTCCCTTGCGATTTAGGCTCACGTTTCTAGAGCAGTTGGAAGCGAGTTGCCATCTCGGCATGGATCTTCGAACCGCCCTCGGTATTTGTCTTGAGAACACATCCCGGAGAACTTCAGCTGGACGGCAGTTGGCAGGTGTTATTCGAGAGCTGCGGAACACGGTCATGCGAGGGGTCTCATTCGCCCGAGCCATATGCGATTTTCCATACGTATTCGACGAGGTCTCGGTAGGATTGATCGCAGCCGGAGAAGAAGGGGGAACGTTCAATGAGTCACTCACGAACGTTTGCAAGATTTGGGCGAGAAACGAGGATTTACATCATCGGTTGCTGATGATG
>DASZHC010000155.1:0-20217 GCA_035938215.1 Chthoniobacterales bacterium | reverse complement strand
TCACTCGCAATGAAATGACCGTCCGCCATCTTGTCACTAAAGTCGGGCGATACGATGTGGAGGGTATAGGCTACGACCCGAACGGCCGAATCTTGCGCGTAGTACTGCAGCTGATGTTCGTTTATGTCCCCTTCCTGAACTTGTGGTTTCATTCAGCTCCGATCCCCGTCGCCGGCTGGCTGTTGCCGATCGTCATTGGGTTGGTCATCTTCCTGGCGGTGGAGGCTGAGAAGGCGGTGTTGCAAAAAAGAAAGGCCTAGCCTGGAGCCGCTCAGGAGGTGGCTCGGCAGAAAATGGGCTTCAAATCCAGGCACCAGGGTCCATCGGCGCCACCGGGAATGGACGCCATACAGAGCGAGAACAGATATCGGGTCGATCGAAATTGGGAGAAATGTCTTTCCATCACATGAGCGCGATCGCCTGTAGTATGGCCGAGGCTATCTCGTCGCGACAAATGTCTCCATGACCGGTAATGATATCGTCGCCATTTAGATTAAAAACATTGTCCCGATTGAAATTATATTTCGTCCCGGCCGGCAACAATTTGTCATCGATCGCTTCCGGGGTTTTTTGCGCTCCGTTGCGCCCCATTCCACCGAACGGATCGTTTTTGTCGCCCAATGCCGCCGCCGTCACGCCAGAGAGCAGCGAGGCAATCGGATAAGCAATGCCTACCGCTGTGTCCTGTTTTGAGCAGGTAATTAGGATGGGTCCTTTCACCTTCTTGCCGGAAACGACCGCGCGAAAGAATCCGTCGTGAACGCCGTCGTAGAGGTGAGCGAGGCCGTTGTGTGAATAGGCAGCCTGAAGGAGGGTAAGTGTTTCGGGCCGGATCGGAGGTTTATCGGTCGGTCCGTCGGCGGCCGCCGTTACGAGACGACCTCCAAACGAATGGCCGGCAATATGGACTTTCAACGCGGGAAAGTCGTCCCTTATTTCTCTGAGGACTTGGTACCCTCCGTTTCGGCCCACGACGCCCGCACGATCCTTCATCACGTAATATGTCGTGTAATTCATCAAATGGATGAACGAGCCTTTAATTCCGCTAAGAAGATCTCCAATGCCTGCCGCAGCACCGGTCCCCGCGGGCAGAGCGGAGGCGGTGCCAGTGGTTTGAGCCGCAGCGATTGGCATCGGTCTGGAAAGCCGGTTGATCAATTCTCGGGCGTCCAATTTGAAAAAGCCCGAAGATGCATCCTCAGGTGTAACCGATTCACCGCTTTGAGGTAACAGTGATCGAATTAGTTCGACAAAGCGCCGTTGTTTGCTGGGAAAATTTGCTAGTTCAGGAACAAGCGATCGAGCTACGGCGAGTTGCGGTGCTTTGGACGGATCGTCGAGTGCACTTTCAAAGACATCCAGCCTCTGCAGAAGATCATCGGTGATTATCCCTGTTCCTGAAGAAACGGCTGCAGCTTGACCTGAACCGGCGCTTGCCTTTCCCGGGATCAGATCCGCTTCAGCAAACTTCTTCGATGGCCACAGAAATCCGAGGACCGTGAACTTCCGGTTCTTCAGATCACCGGACTGATTGCGATCGAGCTGCTTTTTGAAAACTTCAAAGAATTTAACGTAAAGTTGTCGAGCATCGTTTAGATCGTTGTTCCAGCCGTGTGAAATGGTAAAAAGATCCGTCGTATTACCGGAGGCGCGAAGGAAATGGATCAGGTCGTCGACCTGTTGGCGATTAGCAATTTCGCCCGTCTTTGTAAATTCCGTTTCGAAATAGTCGAAATGCTGGAAATTCGGATTGTTTGGCATATGAAGTTACCTAAATCGACGTGGGATGCAGTCGTCAGGGAAGATCAAACGGATTGGATGGCACGCATCAAATCGATCAGGCCTTTCCCTTGAAAGTAGCGATCTCGACCGAGATCTGTCGCCGTGGACAGAAAGATCTGTTTTACTTCTTCAGCTCGACCACAGAATTCCCGGCGAATCGACAAAAAAGCGGCGATGACGCCGGACACGTGCGGAGCGGCCATGCTAGTTCCGCTGTCTTCCGCATAATCACATCCTGCTGCTGCATCTGCTACGTTCTTTAAACGTTCTGCGCGCGTTTCGCCGGCGGCACATGAAAGAATCTTTTCGCCCGGGGCAACAAGGTCGGGCTTGCATCTGCCGTCCCCGGTAGGACCCTTGGAGGAGAAATATGAAACGCCATAGATATGAGGCATTTCGCGATGGGTGGAACCGACGGTGATGGCCAATTCGGCATTTCCGGGATCATTTATAGACAAAGGTTGGCCCGCGATGGCTGATCCTGCGCCGGCGGCTTGCGTAGTGAAGACCTGTTCGTACGCATAGCCTGTATTCCCAGCAGCAACTACCGCGACAACACCGCTTTGCACAAGTCGATCAACCTCTACGCAAACAGGACTTTGACCACAAGCAAACCATTCAGGATAAAAAGGGTAACCAGCGCTGATATTTACTCCGTGAACTAAGATGTGCCGGCCGTCACCATTAAGTTGTTGAATGTAGCCAATCGCAGCGATCAAACTGCTCGCGTCTCCTTCACCGTGTTCATCAAGTATTCGTAGGCTAAGGAGCTTGCATTGTGGTGCTACTCCTGAAATTGCTTCTATATCATTAATCCTCTGGTACTGAGGATCTCCTCCCTGTTCTTGCTGGCGCGAAATGGCGAGGATCGGTTTGCCGGGTGTTGCTTTTGATTCGCCCGCAATAATGCCGGCGACGTGGGTTCCGTGGCCGTATGGGTCCTCAAGCGGCTTTTCCTGAGCCGATTTTCCGATAGTGGTGAAATCCTTGTGCGCGGCCGGCCCCTTCGGCACCAAGTTGTTGTGCATAGCAAAGTGCACGTGGTCACCTTGGATACCAGAATCTAATACGGCCCAGAGGATGCCAGCTCCAGTTGCGGAAAAAGAGAGGCGAGCTGCATCGGCTTTGACCGTGCTGACACTCTTTGTTAGCCTTGCGCCAATAGCAAAGTCAGGCCAAATCAGATAGATTGCCGTTTGGGCACGCCTTTCAGGAGAAGAAGCTTGCGGGGTTGCCTCCGGCGCGGCGCCATTCGATTTTTTGTCCTGAGCGACAAGCGCAAAAAGCGTTTTTGCAGTAAATTGGCCAAAGAGATACTGATCACTGAATTCACTTTTTGCCGAATTAATGCCTTCCTGAGATGCCTCATTTCCAGGAGCAGCGGTTTCGCCGAGAATGCCATCTAACAGTTTTAGTACTCTGGCTCGTGCTCCGTCTCGTCCTCCTTGATAGGTAAGATTTAGATCGATAATGACTTTATAGAGGCTCCCAGGCACATTTTTTTCTTGTTCCTCTATCCGCTTCGCCAATGGAATCGTGATGATCTTTCGGTCCATTATGTTGGGATCGAATACCGGCGAGGCCGCGGGGAGTGCGGTCGTACGATCTGGTTTCTGGTCTTCTGCAGAAGTCTGCGCTTGCGATTCTTGCGACACGAAATTGGTTTTCAAAGGCTGCTTGCTCTTTGGCGCTGGACGATTGACTCGACGTTGAGGCATGGGACCGTGTCTTTTCGAGTTGAATTAGAAAACCGCTTTTTTTGGATGGGAAATGTTATTAGTTGGCTGCAGTGAAACATAAACAAATTTCCGTGAGACAGAACGGTAGACTGCAGCAAGGACCGACTGTTTTTGCATTGTAGCTGAACGAAGCAATGATGAAAAGACCTTTACGTAGCAAATAGAGGATTATAACCCATTCGGGTAATCCATGAAGATCCAGGGGCTTGATTACCCCGATTTTTTCGTCATGCCGATAGTGCATCGAAAACGCGCCCCATCCGCTAGGTGAGTTTGCTCTGACGGATACGGTTCATTTCCAGATAGGGACGGCCTCCGTGCCGTCCGACTAATCATTTTTTTCAATTCGAGTAAGATGGAGAAAAATGGGACGGCACGGAGCCCGTCCCTCCCATAAATAGGTGAACATCGACGAAAATTGCGCCTCAAAGGCCGATTGCAAGATCAGGCGATCATTGATCGCGGGCTTCTTTGGAGGCGGGTTGCCTGAAGCTCTCCTCGAAAACCATAAGTTCCAATCGCTGGTTAGCTTTCGGATTTTGGGGTGATGACCCTGCGACCAGCAGCACACGCCTGCAGGGGAGGCCGAGTTCCAGTAGCAGACGCTGGGCGTAGTCGCGCCAGTTATCAGGTTCCTCCTCCAGATCCACCGGGTGCACCCCGTACGAAAACGCCAACCCCTGCATGGCTGCAGGCTCGGAACCAGCCGCCACCACCCAGACCGGTGCTCTCCACCGCGCCCACGGCCCGGGCCGTGGTTCCGTCGCGGGTGGGTACCAGAACCGCATCGCAAGGCGCGACTTCCAAAGCGCGCTCGACCAACATCGCTTTTGGATTGACGAGGATTTCACCCATCTCTTGCTGTAATGCCAGGGACCCCCGGGGACGGTGAACCTCAGTGAAGGTGGCAATTTTCGCAAGCATCGCCACCGATTCCTCCGGAAAGTTGCCCGTCGCCGATTCGCCCGAAAGCATTACACAATCGGTTCCATCCAAAATGGCATTAGCAGCCCGCACCATCCCGATGTCGGCGCTACTTTCCACGAACGACTGGCTGACGGCGTCGACGCCGCAGGTCAGAGCAAATTCGAGACATTTGCGGTCGTGATCCGTGAAGGCGGAAATGCCTAGATTAATGCCCGGGAGGTTCAGCCCTTTGCGCGAGCGAAGTTCCCCACCAACAGCAACCGTACAACGCACTTCCTTCCCTTCGACCTGATCGACGATGAGTTGCACCAATCCGTCGTTCAAAAACGGGCGATCACCGGGCTTCACCACCCGCGGAAGGGGTTCGAAACTCATGGAGACCCGTCGCGCGCTCCCGGTAATGTCCTCACTTGTAAGGGTAAAAGTATCACTCGATACGAGCTGGACGGAGTCCGGCTGGATGGTTCCCAGCCTCATTTTCGGGCCCGGAAGGTCGCCCATGATCGCCACGCGGCGGTCCGTGGCCTTGGATGCAGCACGGATACGGTCGATGACTTCCGCATGTTGGTCAAAACTCCCGTGCGAAAAGTTCAGCCGGGCAATATTCATACCGGCGCGAATGAGGCCTTCCAGAATTTCCGGCGCCCTCGACGCCGGACCGATAGTCGCAACGATTTTGGTTTATGCTCGGGTAAGGTCATTTTCGCCTCAGTTCGTAGTAAGGCATGCTCTACCGACCCGCGAGCAAAATCCGCGGGTCACGACCCACTCCTGCTGCAGGTCTCCGTGTGCGGTCAGCGGCGCCAAACACCTGCTCTGGCTTGCACGTCAATACCCTCAGCGCTGTTTCCTCATTTCTCGCTGGGTTCGCCACGCAAGAGGCAAAAGACCTGCCCGATATCATTCAACAGTCGGCATTACTGTCTCTCGGTCGCGAACGAAGTTCGCTCTTCTCGTCATTTCCGTCTGAGCCCTAATCAATGCAACTGCTTCATGAGCAACGCCCGGTGCCGATGATAAACCCGGCGAGGCGATGCCAGCAACATTAATGAACCGTTTGTCTTGACTGGAAGCGGCAATCCAAAAGTCATCAGTTTCCACACAGATAGAGCGAGAACCGCTAAAAACAAAGCAGGTCCTTTCCGTCCTAAGACCGGGAATAATTTTCTTGGCAATAGCAGCAACTTCCTCAAATTTCTCCATGGTAATTAATCTCGTATCCTCTTTCGCGATACCCTCTTCAGCCGTAGGTCCCACTAATACATGGCCGTCCAACATAGGCGCTACAATAACTCCCTTGCCATGAATTGTTGGCACCATGAACAAAATGTGATCATTGATCATATATCGCTCAGTTTTCTCAATAACCCGATATTGTCCTCTTCGAGTCCTAAGGCTGAAGTCTTTGTCATTGATCATTCCTGCGATAACATCCGCGTAGTGGCCCGCCGCGTTAATAATAAACGTAGCTCTATAGTTTTTAACTTGAGAATGATGATTAATCGTTTCGACACAAAACTCTTCGGCAACTTTCGTAATACTCGTAACTCTATTCCCTAAAAATAGTCTGGCTCCGTTTAGAAGAGCACTTTCCACTAGCTTATTAGTCAGAGTCACCGGATCTACACTGTGAGAACTGGTACACAGCAAACCCGCAACAATCTTGGCATTAAGATTTGGTTCCAATGCAAGGCATTGTTCACCGCTTAAAATTTCCATTTCGTCTGCTCTTAAACCATTGGTGATACCTTGGTCATATAGCTTGTGAAGTTCCTTCTTCTCTACATCATTAAAAGCCAAAACCATCGAATGACACTTTCTATGGTGGAAGTTAAGTTCCTTGAACCATTCGTCTTCGTATAGCTGCCTTCCCAAAAGATTCAATCTGGCATTCACCGTCCCTGGCGTGGGATCAAAACCGCCGTGAATAACGCCAGAGTTGCCCGCCGAAGTTTCTTGAGCCACCCGTAAATTACGTTCAACGATAGCGATTTGTAAGTTATACTTTGAGAGCTCCCTGGCAATGGCTGCCCCAATCACGCCACCGCCAATAACAATAACGTCAAAGACCTGGAATTCTTCGACCTTCATAATTATATCCTCGCGGACACTTGACCTTCGCATGCGCCACAAACAAACCTTCCGCAGCGGACGTTAGGATACCTGAACTGCTTGGTTGCTGTCAACAAAGGTCTCAAGGCATTCAAGATCTTTCGCGACCGGGAACTCCTGCGTTATCTGCAGGAACGCTTTCGCAGCTGATGGTGTTTAGCGCGACCGTTGCTGATCCATTCGCCGAAATCCGTCGAAGGCCGCGTACTTATAGGCGTAGCTGTAGGTCGGGGTATTCATAGACACTGCGTCGAAATCTCTAAGGGTCCCGCCAAAGTGAATGAGATAAGGATGTCTTTCGGTATGCGCCCCAGGGCTAAAATCGTGTCCGAGTCGCAAACGGCAGGGTCGGCGAACGCGACACTTTTCGGCCGCACCGGGCGCGAACCGGTGGCGATCAGAATCGTCTCGGCACGGAGAGTGAGTTCCTGCCCGTCGGGTGTTCTGACCAAAATGGTGCGACCGGGACCGAGGCGGGCACGGCCCTGCACGTAAGCGACGTTGTGTCTCGCAATATTCTCGGCAGTTACCCTCTGCAACAGCTCCGAAACGTCCCGGGTCCGCTTCCTGATTGTGGGCAAAACGATGCCTGGCACCTCGACCAGGTCGAGGCCGTAAATATCACGGTCGCGGAACCCGGTTAGGTATAGGGCCGCTTCGCGGAACGTTTTTGTCGGCGCGCCGCCGGTGGTTGTCACAGTCCCACCGGCACCGTTTTTCTCGATGACAACCGAACGAAACCCGTAGAACGCGGCCAGTTCCACGGCACTCTCACCCGCCGGTCCCGCTCCGATGGCAACCAGGTCATAAGTCTCTTCCATGACAGCACCCGTCTATGGATTTCTTTCTGTTTCAGCAGAGCTACGCCAGGGGAATTCCAAAAATTCAATTTTGCTCACCCGCTTAAACGGCTCTTTCCTGAATGAGAGGGACGGCCTCGGTTGTGCGTCCGACTAAGCAAGGACGGGCCTTGATATCAGAGGTTTACCTCTCTGCACGGCAACTGATCGTCGAACTCGGGAGCCGTTGTACAAGGCTCTACTTTGACGCTGACTCTCCGAAAGCCAAAGGCCCCGCGCAAAGGGACGCAGAGGAACGCAAAGGACGACCTAAAGATTGCAGGATTAGCGAAGCTGCCCGGATTCTTCAAATCAGTTCCAGGATAGTGGCGTATTCAATCGTGCCGGTTTGAACCAGCCTTGCCTGCCGGTGCTTGATTTGGAGCAGGCAAGCGGCCAGGTTTACATGATGGATCAGAGCCAGAGCGTGTCGGAGAGATCGTGGGCGGCTATCTGGAGAGAAGCCGGGAGGGAACTCGAGGTGATCCGGCGTCGAGAGATTAATGATCCAAAGGCGTGGAATGGGACCGGATATTTCCGATTTGGTCGTTTCACCTTTGACGTACTAGCGAGCGCTGGCCGACGAGGCGCGACACCAGCAATTTGCGACGGGTATCAAATTATCCTGGACGGACCAGCCATGATTCGCTTCAGTACATAACGTCGACCTTGCCAGAGTCTCTTCTCTCCCCGAGATTCGGTCCGCTACATTAAGTCTACGTTGTTCAATCAATTTCGAACCGCTGCCTTTGGAGTTATCGCTTCGATTCGGGTCCTAGGCGACCTGATTGCGAGATGCAGCCTCTTTTGCCGCCCGAAAAGCCACCATAGGATCGCGATCAGCGTCGCGATTTCGACCGCAATCGCTGGCAGCGACGGCTCCGCACCGGAACACTTGCAGCGCCGCAGCAGACGCCAAAATCTACCACTAGCGCCAGTTCCATGTTGGCGATCGGGGGAACCTGGCTTTCTGACTCCGGCTTAAATCCAAATAATTGAATTCAAATTAGACGCCACCTTAGCCGCACTTATAAGCTTGCCAGCCATCCGCAAGCGTCAAGCGAGCACTTGACCTCTGCCGAAATCACTTCCTTGCGGCAGTAGAAGGTGCGGTTCTAAAGGTCAAATTTCTGTTATTTCTTTTACGCGTCGCTGCGGACGTGTAAAGAAAAGTCGAATTTCTTTACATATCCCCGCAACATGAGATAATATGAGTACTTTCTTTACCCATGAGTTTCCGCCTTGATCCGCTTCCGGTCTCCGTTGAACTAGAGACCACGGCCGTCTTACGGCAGTTGGCACGGTCGCACCGGACATTGGCAGAGCTAAAGGGAGCGGCGGCAAGCATCCCAAACGAAACGATTCTTATTAACACATTAGCCTTACAAGAGGCGAGGGATTCTTCGGCCCTCGAAAACATCATTACCACTGAAGATGATCTTTTTCAGGGCGACGTGGTTTCCGGTCAATTCCCCAACCCAGCGGCAAAAGAGGTTTATAATTACGTAGCAGCGCTGAAAATCGGGTTTCATCGAATTCGTAAGCAGGGACTCTTACGCTTGAGCGACGTCCTGGAGATTCACGCGGCACTGATAGAGAATCGCGCTGGATTGCGAAAACTGCCGGGCACCGTACAAAAAAGCGAACAAACCCGTGAAATAATCTATACGCCGCCCCAGGACCCCGCGGAAGTCGAAATGCTGATCGGAAATTTCCTCGAGCATTTTCACCGTGACAGGCAAGGCGATCCAGACCCACTCGTGCGGACCGCGGTGCTGCATTACCAGTTTGAAAGCATACATCCGTTCTATGACGGCAACGGCCGAACGGGCCGCATCCTGATTTTGCTTCACCTCGTGCTACATGGGTTACTAGACTTGCCGGTCCTTTATCTCAGCCGCTACATCATACGCCACAAGGTCGATTACTATCGGGGACTGCAAGCAGTGCGCGAGGCAGGAGCCTGGGAGGCATGGCTACTCTATGTTCTCCAGGCAGTAGAGCAGACGGCGCGAGAAACGCTTACTAAAGTGCGTGGCATTCGCGCACTCATGCAAGAGACCAAGCTACGGCTGCGTCGCGATCTCCGGAAAATCTACAGCCAGGATTTGCTGAATAATCTTTTTGAGCATCCCTATACGAAGATCGAGTTCATCGAGCGCGATCTCGGAGTGTCGAGACCGACCGCAATCAAATATCTAGACGCCTTAACAAAAACCGGATTCGTGCGCAAGGCGAAGTTGGGACGGACGAACTTCTACATCAACCAACCGCTCGTCGACATATTAAGTAATTGATACCGCCCTATTCACCCTAACGTCGCCGGGCTTCTTGGGTTTTCCCCTGTTTCTGAGCCGCTCGCTCGGTTTAGAGCGGCACTGGATCGGCTCAGGTGATCCATCCCATATCGCATCAGTAGGCCTCGCTGTCCAGAGCCCGAATGCTGCGGGGGGCACAGCTTTGCAGGGCCGAACATCCTGAGCTACGCTGTGTCGTGTGGGCGAAGAGCGCCGCGATTTCTTGATTAGCTAGCTATGCAGCAGATTCCATTCCTCAGGTACTCGTCGCCAAAGTTAATCAGCACCCGAGCGCGGAGTGAACGCGAAAGGCGGTATCCAAAATCGGGCATATCGGTCATGGCTAAATAACATTTTCATAAAACGTTCGTGTGTCTTCAAAGCCTTTTCTTTGCGTGCCTTCGCGTCCCTTTGCGCGAGACATTTGGAATATCCATCTGAGGCGCGGTCTCGCTAGAGGAATTCAAAAATTCCAATTTCGCTCACACAATTGAACGGCTCTTTCCTGCACCATGGAGGTAACCCCGACAAGCGGTAGAATCAGTGATCAGCGTCCGAAGCCTCCGACGCCCGGCAGGCGAACGACAATGCTTGTGCCGCGATCCGCGGCAGTTCGAACCTCAAATTCTGCGCCAAGATTTGCGGCTCTGGCTTGCATATTGGATAACCCGAAGCCCTCTCTGCGCGCGTCCTCAGCATTGGCGATGCCGGATCCGTTATCGGCGACCTCAAGAACGAGGTCTGGCGAATCGCACCGAAGGCTAACGCTGATGACCGTCGGTTTGGCATGGCGCATGGCGTTGCTCATTGCCTCCTGCGCAATTCGCAGCAGATCTTCGAGGACCGAGGCCGGGAAACTTTCTTCGGGCACGCCGGTGGAATGAAAATTACAGCGCAATCTCCCCGGGATATTTGAACGCTCGACCAACTTTTGCAGGGCCCGGATTAGTCCTAACTCTTCAATTATAGTGGGTTGAAGGCTAAAAGCAGAACGACGAGCCTCCGCCAGTCCAAATTGTGCCAGCTCGATTGCTCGTTCCACATAACTCAGGCTGTTATTATCGCGAGCTGGGATGTCGTCACGCATTGTACCGGTCTCCTGCAGCTGGCTGAGAGCGGCGTCGGATTGAGGGCGGAGCTTTTGTCTCAAAGGGCGGGAGAGGACTTGGCGCCGGAGTTTTTGTCCCCAAGGGAGAGGAACACTCAGCCCGGCGGCCTCTGTTCCAAAGGGACAACGGGTCTCAGCCCGGGGTTTTAACCCCGCGGAACACGCCCATTAAGCGCGTCGCCCTGAAAGGGCGTCAGATTGCGGATTGAAAAACAACATCAAAAGATTATGTAGCTTATCACACGCCTCAAACGCTCGCGTCAAAACCGACAGATAGTAATAAAAACCGGGGAAAAAAATTCTTTGCATGCTTCTCTGTTCTTTTCCGTCAAAGTTCTTTAGACAAACCAGCCATTTCAGCTGGCAGCGTGGAGGCGTGTCATCGGTGTTGGGTAGGTCGGTCGGTTGGAGATTTCAAATAGATCCGCTCTTGAACGCTTGCGTTTTCCCCACCCGACTTGCGTCTTCTATCCCCTGGTGTCCTGTAACTGGATGAACTACAGAATACTCGGTAAAACAGGGCTGAAAGTATCGGAAATCGGCTATGGTGCTTGGGGCATCGGTAAAGGCGCATGGGTTGGTGCCTCTGATGATGAGTCAGTCAAAGCCCTGCATAGGTCCATTGATTTGGGATTAAACTTTATCGACACCGCTCAAGCCTATGGGGACGGCCATAGTGAGAGGCTCGTAGGACAACTGCGAAAAACACGCTCGGAAACGATTCATGTGGCGACGAAAATCCCGCCAAAAAATTGGCAGTGGCCCGCACGATCCGGGGTACCGGTGACGGAAACGTTTCCTGCTGAGCATGTCATCGAGTGTACAGAAGAAAGCCTGGCAAATCTCGGGTCCGAATCGATTGACGTACAACAGTTCCACGTCTGGTCGGACGAATGGATCAACCAGGGGGATTGGCTGGAGGCCGTGCAAAAACTTAAAGAACAGGGCAAAGTTCGTTTTTTTGGCGTTTCAATCAACGACTTTCAGCCGGAAAACGCGATCAAATTGGTTGAGACCGGCGTCGTCGATACCGTTCAAGTCATCTATAACATCTTCGAACAAAATCCCGAAGATCGGCTGCTTCCCGCATGTGAACGCCACCGCGTTGGCGTTATTGTACGGGTAGCCTTGGACGAAGGGGGACTAACCGGGAAAATCACACCGGACACGACGTTCGAAGAAGGCGATTTCCGCAACGATTACTTCCGAGCCGACAGGAAGCAGCAAGTCTATAAGCGCGTTCAAAACATTGCTTCTGACCTCGGCATCCTTCTTGATCAGATGGCTGAACTGGCGTTGCGTTATGTCCTGAGCCATCCGGCTGTGAGCACCGTCATCGCGGGAATGCGGTCGGTGGGGAACGTAGAACGAAACTGTCAAGTCGGAGACGGACGCGGACTGCCTAGAGAAAAGGTTGAAAAATTGAAGGCCCATCGTTGGGTCCGCAATTTTTACGAGTAAACGTCGAACCTATGGACACCGCCACGCCTTGAAAACTTAGCCGATCATGGTCAAATACCGGCTCCATCGATGAAGAATTCCTCTTCATCGAGGAGGTGGTCTATTCGGGCAATGCCGTCAGGCAGGATGGCGTCCCGTAATAACGCAATCGCGCTACGTACCTGTTCGGATACGGAAAAATGGCTGGTTGAGCTTCCAGTAGGGAGGTCTGCTTTATGGTATATCGGATTCATGGGGCGAACACTGCCTGTCAAACTAATAACACTCCCGCGTGACTGCATGCGCCTCGACCTCGCTCCTTGTGCGGTAGACGGCTCGCAATTGCTTCTGTTCGTAGTAGGAGAGCTGATCGGTGATGTGAGGGGAACCAGGGCGCGAAGCGTTGCCGTAGCCGATCAAAGCCTTGGCCACGGCTCCCTTCGGCGTGAACTCAACAGCCTGAACGTACCTGTCGCCATCGTAGGTAAACTTCGGGTTCGGTTCCGGCGACGGGTAATAGTAAGCCTTGCGCATCGCCCCGAAGGGTTCGGGGCTGCCGGCCCCTGGAGCATTTGTCAATGGGATCGCCTTTTGGTAGCTCGCGTCATGATCGGCAAGTACCACGCGGTACACGTCCCCCCATGCGGTATCGAGCTTGCCGAATTGCTTCTGGAGTTCTCTTGCGGCTTGCGCGAGGAAGGGGACTGCTGCAGCCGGATCCCTCAAGCCCATCGGAGTTGTCAAAGGTGACACAGGTGAAAATTCCTCTCGGAACGCAGGGTAAGTTGCGCCCCAGCGATCGTCTTTTGGTGATTTCGAATCCGCTCTATAGAGGTTGTACCAGCGCTCAAATAGAACTGCGCCTTGACTGGTAGCATCACTCTCCCGATCCCACTTCTCGAGAACAGTGGCTGCGGCTACGGCGTCGGCGTCGCCCGATGCTCTCGCCGCCGAGATGAGATCAGGCAGAATACGATCGGCCATGATCATACGGGTCGACATTTTACCGGTCGTTACTTCCTCCACTGAAAATTTTGCTTTTGAACTTAAAAAAATGGCGCCGTGCTGTGGGCGAAATTCCATCTCGTTCACTGCAATATAGGACGGATAATGACTTTGCTTAATTGTTCCGGGAAAACTCGAAAACCACGGAGGATCATTCGAGTTCTGAACGAATCCTCCCGGCGGGTTAATCGTGTGTGGCAGCTCCCACCATTTCAAGGTGTCGGTCCAAAGTGTTGCCCTGGTAACGCCGGGAATAATTCCGCTCCACTCGGCGTAGGTTCCTCCCGACCGGCGCGGCTGACGGCCGCCAAAAAGATACATAATTTGCCCGTCCCGATCGGCGTAAACAACGTTGAAGAATGGCATCTGCAACCGGCTGTTCGCACGGATAAATTCCAAAAGAAGATGCCTCGCACGCATCATGCCCCAATACTGGCTCACCACATTTGGGGAATTCAGCCCGGCCACGCGGAGTGCTAGTGCCCGGTCGGCTCGCTGAGCTACGACCGGCCCGTGAACCGAGGCTCGAACGGTAACGGTCTTCTTTGAAAAACCGCCGTCGGTTTGCCGAATTTTGATTTCAAAATCGTGCACGTCGAACGGGTGTACCCGGCCATCGAACTCGTTTTCTTCTCTGATCCATCCGGTCGGTTTTCATGCTATTTCGGGGACAGGACACTAGGTTTTGAGCTGCTCCTGCACTGGATCTTTCGTTCCATTTACGATGATTAGTGGGTTCTCTAACTTCGCCGATTGTGAAAGAGGGCTGCGCAGCTAAGAGCGTCGGGTTCCACACCACGCGATGGAGTGTCGTTATTTCAGCCGGAGAGCGAGCAAGTCCGAAGAATCAGGAGGCGTTAGCGGAACTTTGCACGCAGTACTGGTATCCGATTTACGCGTTTGCCCGCCGTAGCGGGTATAACGCGCCCGATTCTCAAGATTTAACCCAGAGTTTCTTTGAGCACCTCTTTGAGCAAAATGCTTTGAACCGAGCCGCTCCGGCCAGGGGTAGATTTCGCACATTCCTCGTGGCTTCTTTTCAGAACCATATTTCCCACTCGCGAGAAAAGACTCGGGCACTCAAGCGAGGCGGAAGCCAGCAAATACTATCTTTAAATGCGGAAGCCGCCGAAGATCGGTACCGGCATGAACCGGCCGATTATTTGACCGCGGAGAAGATCTTTGAAGCTCGATGGGCGATGACGGTTCTCGCAGAGGCGATGAGACGTCTAGGAGAGGAATACGCCTCCCAGGGAAAGAGAGCCACATTTGAAGCGCTGAAATCTTTTTTGGACCCCATCCACGCCAAAACCGCACCATCGTACGAACAAGCTTCGGAGGCGATCCGAGTCAGCGTGGGCGGAGTCAAGACGCTCATCCATCGGTTGCGAAAGCGGTACGCCGCTCTTTTAAGGAAGGAAGTCGCACGCTTTCAGATCCGGCAGAGATCGAGGAGGAACTCCGCGCTCTTTGCGAAGCTTTAATCGCATCCGAAGGACGCTTAGATCCATGAAGACAAAGCCGCGACGGACCTGCGCAAGCTGCGGCAATCAGTTTTCTGGAGGGATGGAATTCTGTCCGATTTGCATCGTTCGCGAGGCTATCGATTGGAAGGCTGAATCGGGCGCGTCTTCCTCTGGGAAAACGAGAGGAGCATTGCTCTCGGTTTTGATTCATTTCTTCGAAAACTTACAATGGAATTCGCCCGTGGAAACGGGTCTGGAGGAGCAGAGTCTTACTGCCGAAGACCAGCTCTGCATTCTCGCGCAAGCAGCGCTCCATTTAACCGCCACGCGCGGAATGGGAGCAAACGCGTTTACTCTCTGGCGCAGGAGCAGAGAGCCCCTGCATGCGGAGCCTCCACAGCTTTGGCAGTCACGCTATACTTTATGGGCGATTTCGAATCAGCTCCTCGGGTGACACAACCGAAGGCATCTCCTGGATCGAAGATGGACTACGAGAATATAGTGCATCCAGCTCGATGCTCGGGATGCCTTTCTATCTATCTAGGCCTAAAGGCGGAAGCCCTGTATCTTGCGCATCGTACGCAGACAGCTCTTGAAGTAATTGAGCAGGCAGAAGCATTGGCCGAAAGATTTGAAGTGCGCATGTGTTGCGCCGAACTGCGGCGTTTGCGCGGCGTGTTTCTCACGGCCATTGGCGCTGATGAGGCCCAGATTGAGACTTCGTTCTCTGAGGCTATCAGAATCGCAAGCGAGCAGAAGTCGATTTCGCTGAAGAAACGCGCTGAAGCGACTTACGCAGAATACCGCAGCCAAAGAGCAACAGCGCCAGGGGTGCGCGACTTAAGGCTACCTCTTTGCTAGACTCGCTCCGCGCATCTTGAAACTCTGCCTCCGGAGTTCGTTAGAAAGGGATAAATTGCGAGCTATGAGCTTCGAATCATTGATGACCAAATGGCAAACGCTGAATTCGTCGCTGGAAGCCTTGGCGGCGCTAGGCGGGGAATTGCGACTGCGGCGGGAAAAACTCGCCGGCGATCCACGCGTGCGCTCTCTCCTGCAGGAGGTTGTGCGCCCTATCGATCCGGAATTGCTCGACGGCATTGACGCAAATCAGAAGCGTGCCGCACTTGCCCTGATCCAGACATCTTTCCGCCAAGCCATCGACCTGATCGAAAACCCGGCGCGCGCACCCGGGTGGAATTACGAAGACCCGGTCATTCTCGAATCCCAAGGCCAGGTATCGCGTCTGATCGTCCGCAGTATCGATACGCTGGCAGCCCAGCGGCCAGACCTCGCCGAAGCGTTGCACCGACCCGGCGCTTTTCTAGACGTCGGGACCGGTGTCGGCTGGCTTGCGATCGAGGCAGCACGCGCCTGGCCGGCACTGAGGGTTGTCGGCATTGACTCGTGGAAGCCTGCATTGGCCCTGGCAAGCAAGAACCTGGCTCAAAGCGGCGTCGCCGAGCGCGGAACTTCGAGAGCCGGTGCCGCGAACATCGATCTGCATTTCTCTAACTTGCAAAAATTGAACGGAGTCCACGATGAGCCTTATTGAAATCCAAAAATTGCTGCGCGATAAAGACATCGAATTTATTCGTTTTGAACAAACGGACACTCACGGTATCTCACGCTCCAAAACGATCCCAGCACGACATTTCGAACGCTTTGCAAATAATGGAGTGAATTTCCTGCTTGGCCAGCTTGGGTTTGACGCTCAAGCAGTTGTTGCGCCCGGAACCGGCTATCTGGAGGAGCTCGGCTTTCCGGACAGCTATATCAAGCCCGATTTGGACACATTCCAAGTTTTGCCATGGGCTGACAAGACCGCGCGCATCTTGTGCGAACCATACTATCTCGATGGCCGGCCAGCCATGGCAGCACCGCGTCTCATTGTGAAGACCTTGCTCGCTGAGTTGCACGCGATGGGCTACCGTGTTCTCAGCGGATTTGAGTACGAGTTTTATCTCGTCGACGCCGCGACGCGCCAGCCCCAGTTTCCAGGGATCCAGATTTTCGCCACCCTCCGCAATAACTTCAATCAAGCATTAGTCTACGACATTCTACGCTCCATGGCGGCCGTTGGCGTAGACGTCATTACCGCCAATGCGGAATATGGCCCTGGGCAAATGGAGATTAACTTTACCCCGGCCTGGGGAATAGCCGCAGCGGACCAGGCCTTTACCTTCAAGAATGGAGTCAAAGAAATCGCGCTACAGCACGGGATGATGGCGTCGTTTATGACTAAACCCCATATCGACCAGAGCGCGAACGGGTGCCATTACCATCAATCCCTGTGGCAGGGAGACAAAAATGTCTTCCTGGATGATTCTAGCGAAGACGGCTTATCGGATATTTGCCGATACTTTTTGGCAGGTCAGTTGGCGCATGCAGAAGCCATCTGCGCTTTGGCCGCCCCAACGGTTAATTGTGCCAAACGCTTCAAGCTCTACTCTTTTGCTCCAACGAATGCAACCTGGGGAATTGAGAATCGCACTACAGGGCTTCGCGTAAAGGCCACCCGCAATGAGTCTACACATGTTGAGAATCGCTTTGGTTGTGGAGCCTCGAATCCTTATCTCTTAATGGCCGCCTGCTTGGCCGCCGGCATTGATGGACTCAAAAACCGATTGGCACCGCCTCCGCCCGTGACCGGGGTGGCCTACGGGAGAGAAGGCGTTGTCAACCTGCCAACCCGACTGGAAGATGCTCTGAATGCCTTGGAAAACGATAAAGTGCTCCGTGGGGCGCTCGGTTCCGAGTTTGTCAAACTATTTCTAGCGGTTAAACGGCATGAGACAAACAAAGTTGCCGCCGCAATCGCAAATTACAATACGCCCGAGTTTCATAATGGCGTCGACGATTGGGAGCGGCAGGAATATTTCGAGTTCCTCTGAGCGCGCCTATTTTCGAACCGATGACTGGATCGCTTTCAGTTCGATTAGCTGGCAGACGCTGGCGACTACCTTCCACACGAGGGAGGTTTCCAGTATCCAAGCCTCAACCAAGGAAATATGAGTGCTCGGCTTACATCGCTATTTCTAACGAACTCCGGATCCAGAGTTTCAAGATGGATGACAGGAAGAGAAACTTTCAGCATCGAAAAAATGTCACGAGGCATCCTTATCAGTCCAAGAATTTCTTTCTAACTTTGCCCACCTTTGGAACACCGACCCAGCAGTTCGTTATAAAGGTGATGAAAGCCGACACTTGCATTCATCGCCGGGTGACGAGCCATTTTTGCCGCGTCGTTTGAAAAGACGATCAGCGTTCTGACTACCACATAATTGCGACGGGGTCATCATTCTCATCATCTGGGTGGAAGTGATTTCTACCCAACTTTTGTTTGTCGTCATCTCTTTGCTGACCAAACTGAATCACTGGAACGCCCGGTACCTCTGGAACCTGCAATTCGCTGCCAGTCGCAGATGATTTCGGCTTGCAACTCTTTTGAAACTTCGGCTTTGGAGTTCGTTAGGAACGGGATGGATGTATTGCACCGCGAAGAACCGCGCGACGCCCGAACCGCCCGAGAGTGTGTCCTCGGGTACCTCAAAGAAACCTTCGTGCTCTCTGTACTACAATGGTTGAGTTTCTTGTTTTTTCGCGAGGATTGTTCGGGCGGTGCCCATGGGTGCATCAAGACGAACAAACAAACAGGAGCCCAGACTTATCCATAATCGCCCCGGGCCGGTGCGCTGCGAGAATGCCTGGTACAGGTCCGTTACGTCGCAGCAGCGTATCGGCCCGGAAAATGGCGATTGTGGGTAAGTCGCGAGTTGAACCCGATCGGCTGCAACCCCCAGCGTTTGTCTTCTGGTTTTGAAGAGGAGAAGAGGGACAGGTCAAATATTGGTCAAATATTTCGAAACTCGATGCGTTTTGTCCCGGTTGAGCTCCACCGGCTGGAAGAACTTGCGCCCAACAGAAAAACGCATCGAAATTGGATACGTGTCTGCCAAAGTTCCAATCTGCCGAAAGCCGGCGATAAACCGTGAGCTGCTAAAAGTCGATTTATCGGTGGTCGTGGCGGTGATGAAGGTCCGGCACATGGGGGTGACTATGAACCATCCGCTCATGCCTGTGCCAATGAGTGTGAGGTTCTCCGGGTGGATCGGTCGGCAGGTGCTCATGTTGATGGTGCTCATCGTGACGATGAGCATGCTCGTGTTCCAAGGCTTCATGGAGATGTTCGTGTTCGTGGTCCTCGCTCAGATGCATCCATACTCCAAAAATCATAAGCATTAGCGCAGGCCAGAAAAGGAGCGACGGTACTTCGTGAAGCAGAAGCAGAGAGAGCACGACGCCGATAAAGGGCGCAGTAGAAAAGTACGCACCCGTTCGTGCCGTCCCCAGATCACGCAAAGCTAGCACAAAGCATGTGAGGCTAAGGCCGTAGCTCAGGAAGCCGAGTAATCCGGCGCCCATCAATGAGCTGATTGTTGGAGCTTTTGCGCTCAAGGCTAAACCGATCAAAAGATTGACGGTTCCAGCGCTAAGCCCTTTTAACATTGCGATCTGCGCAGGATCCGATCCCGAGACCGTTCGGGTGAGGTTGTTGTCGATCGCCCAACAGAGACATGCTCCGGCAATCGCCAAAGCTCCCCATGAAAAGCCCACTGCATCTCCTGGCTTCCACGATAGCAGCAACCCGCCAGCTACAATGGCGATCATCCCCATGAGGATACGACGGTCGAAATTCTCGCGAAACGCGAACCAGGCGATCAACGCGGTCAGCACACCTTCCAGGTTGAGTAATAGAGAGGTGCTTGAGGCCGGCGTTGTTGCCAGGCCGGCCATAAGCAAGACAGGGGCAACCACGCCGCCGGATAGTATTGCACCGATCAGCCATGCCCAATCCGAGCCCCCAAGAGCAGCCTCCGTTTTTGGAGTATTTCGGCGCATGCTTCGAGCCAATCGCCAAAGCGCTAATCCAAGGCCTGACCCGAGATAAAGTGCACCGGCCAACTCCATCGGAGATAAGGCATGGAGGAAAATTTTGGCCAATGGCGCACTCGCCCCGAATAGCAGAGCCGCTAGAAGAGCGTTCCGAACGCCGGCAGAAACACGGATAAATTTCACTAATTTATTAGTTCGTAAAGTGAACCCGGATTTCCCAAATTTAAAGTCAATAGTGCAGCCCGACGCAGCCAGGAGATGCTACTCTGCCATGGCCTTCGGTTTTCTGTCGGATCTCCCGGAAATAGTCGGCGTACGAGATCGGCGATGATCGACAACGCTTCGAAGGTGAAAAACCAGGGACAGGTCAGATAATTCGAAGCTTGATGCACTATTTGTTACATCATTTTTGTTTGTTTTGTTACTCTCCCCGTCAAGCTGATGCGCTTCCCACGGGTCAAGGCTGACGGTCAAGGGTTTTACCACTGCGTTTCCAGGGTGGTAGAGCGCCGCTTCATTTTCCAGACCTCCGGTCATGGCTCGGCTGAAGCGGAGCGATTTGTCCAGCTCATGCGCCGCTTAGAGGCCTTTAGCGGCGTTCGTGTT
>DASZHC010000154.1:0-5226 GCA_035938215.1 Chthoniobacterales bacterium | reverse complement strand
CGATAACGCGCGCGCTTTCATCCTCACGTTGCTATTGGAGGAGACAACGAGTCTCGCGACTCAGAGCGAATTCGAACGCCTAGCCAGTATCTACCTCGCGTTCTTATGGCACGCTTTTGATCAAGAAACCTGTCGCTTTCGAAATTTCATGAACCACGAGCGACGGTGGCTGGAACGAGCGGGCTCGGAAGACAGCCACGCCCGGGCGCTTTGGGCCGCTGGCACCGCTCTTGGTCGCTCAAAAAATGAGGGCCACCGTAATCTCTGCGCACTCTTGTTCCAACGCGGCCTACCGACAGTCGAAAATTTTACCTCACCCAGAGCATGGGCGTTCGCTCTACTTGCGATTCACGAATATCTGCGAGCCTTCTCCGGTGACCGAAATGCAAATCAGGTGCGTGAAATTCTCACCAATCGCCTGGTCGAGCTGTTTCGCTCCAATTCTTCGAAAGATTGGATGTGGTTTGAGTCGGTAGCAACTTACGACAATG
Source organism: Chthoniobacterales bacterium (assembly GCA_035938215.1). GTDB lineage: Bacteria > Verrucomicrobiota > Verrucomicrobiia > Chthoniobacterales > JAFAMB01 > DASZHC01. The sequence goes on along the minus strand of DASZHC010000154.1, from coordinate 4,735 downwards.
CGAGACTTTCGCAGGCAGTGATACTCACTGGATACTGGACTTCGCGAGGCGAGGTCGTCGAAATTGGTTTGCAATCGCTTCGCTGGTTGGTGGAGCAGCAAATGGCTGATGGAGATCATTTCACGCCGATCGGCAGTAACGGCTTCTGGACCCGCGGCAACGAATGCGCTCGCTTTGATCAGCAACCGCTGGAAGCCTACGCGATGATCGCCGCGTGTGTTGAAGCGTATTCGCTTACCGGCGAATTGATTTGGCAGCGGGCGGCACGTCGCTGCTTCGAATGGTTCCTCGGTCGCAACGATCTGGGAGAGTCACTCTACGATTCGAGCACAGGTGGTTGTCGCGATGCATTGCATTCCGACCGCGTTAATCAAAATCAAGGAGCTGAGTCTAGTCTAGCTTTCCATCTAGCGTTGGCCGAGATGACTCGAGCAGAAGCAGTACTCGCTAGAGAAATCAAAAGGTCAGCAACAACTTGAAGATTGGGCTGATTTTCCTCCGCCGCGGCGGATCACTCCTTGCGTATCAATTCAGATATGCTCGTCACTAGTGCCAGTGCGGCTCGCACCGCCTCGAAAATCAGCCAAATGATCCGGCAGCTGCCGGACGGTATGCCTCCTGCTTATGACTCCATTCACAACTGTTAGCTCGATCGATTTTCGACCCAGCATCGATCGGGTGCTTAATCGGCCATTCATTCCCGCCAGTCCTGACCAGGTCAGCAATATCATTGAACGGGTTCTCTCTTTTTCTGATCCGGAGGTCGAGGCGCAGCTAGCTTGCTTACGCGACGAATTCGCTCACCGACACCCAAACCTGGAAAGATCGTGGTTGCGACAGTTCGAGAAAGTAGAGGCGTATTTGTCGAATGAGGCATTTCTTCCAACGAGTCGACGGCTTTTAATTGGAGCATTCTTTACCGGAGAATATGCGGTTGAATCCGTGGCGCTATTCAATCCATCAATCGTCCCGCATCCGAACCAGGCAGACCTGGGACCAGAAGATCTGCGCTTCATCCTGACCCTTCGAGCTATCGGCGAGGGTCACATTTCCTCGATTGGGTTTCGCAGTGGCGTCGTCCGAGGCAATCACTCGATCGAGGTGGATCATGCGGCGGGCCTGGTAACCGCACCAGACATCGAGGCCGACCCCGCTTTTTCCAGGAATATCTTTCTGCACAAGTTGCAAGAAAAAGGCCTGGAGAACAATTGGTCGAGATCGGTGATGAATCGCCTGGGTGCTACATTCACCCGAACCGAACTGGACGAGTCGCTGCGGCGTGCAGCTCACGAGACCCAGCGTCATAGTGAAGACGTCAAGAGAGCTATCGAATGCCTGGATTGGCTCGTAAATTCGAACTACGAGCTCAATTTCAGTAAATCAACTCCCCTTTCCCAACGCATCATCTTCCCAGTGTCGCTGAATGAGAGCCACGGCATGGAGGACGCTCGCTTCGTCCGCTTTGTTGATGAGGACGACCGCCCAACCTATTACGCGACCTATACCGCGTACGACGGGCGTGTCATTCTTCCACAGCTCATTGAAACAGACGATTTTCTTCGCTTTCGCATCCGTACCTTAACTGGTCCGGCGATCCAGAACAAAGGGATGGCGTTGTTCCCGAAGCGGATTGGCGGACGCTATGCGATGCTTTCGCGATATGATGACGAGAACCTTTACCTGATGTTCTCAGATGACCTGTATTTCTGGAGCGATCCCCAGCTTTTGCTGCGGCCGTCGCGGTCCTGGGAATTCGTCAAAATAGGTAACTGCGGCTCGCCTATCGCAACCGATGCGGGTTGGCTGGTTCTGACTCACGGCGTCGGCCCGATGCGTAAATATTGCATCGGCGCCCTGCTGTTGGATCTACAGAATCCTTTGAAGGTGATCGGCCGCCTCAATGAACCACTTCTGAAGCCAGCGGCCGACCAGACCAGCGGGTACGTGCCAAATGTCGTATACACTTGCGGAGCGTTAATCCACGGCGATCGATTAATTCTGCCTTATGGTCTGAATGATACCATAACCAAAATTGCGACCATCGATTTAGAGACCCTCCTCGCAGCTTTAGCTAAGTAGCAACCCAATCGTTCTCGTCCTCGTCCTCGTCGTCGTCCTCGAAAGAAACGTGCCACCCCAGGGATAACCATTTCGCAGAGCGTTGAAATAGACTTCATATCGAGGATCGCGTGCTCGGTAATGCCACACGCTCGCTCTCGAGGACGAGGACGACGACGAAGGACGAGAACGATTTCGTTTCGGACTGGCAAAGAGAGCGGATGCCATCTCGGAAACCAGGAACAACCCTTCGTAAAAAGTATGGGAGAACTCAATGACCGGGAACCACCCTTATTGTGTTTCAAGGTATAAACCCTCCAAACCGATGACCCAAGAAGCCATAGACCATCATAGAAAAGCGGTGGAGCACCATAGAAGTGCCGCTCGCCATAACCAAGAAGCCGCCAGCTATCACGCCAGCGGCAGCCACGAAAAAGCTAGACATCACGCCCATCTCGCACTCGGACACCACTTGCATGCCACCTATCATGCGGAAGAAGCGGCTAAATATCCCGCAAGAGCGGACGGTTCCTACTAACTTAGCCAGTGATTTAGTGCGTTTGCCGGTGCACATCCAGAACCCGCCTTATCGGATGTCTCTGACTTAACATTCAAACTCTCCGCTATGAGTACGAACGAATTAGTATATCCACGTTGGGAGCGCGAAGACCGAGTGAGCCGGTTTTTCATCGGCCCTTCCTTGCCGATTTACCAAATTGAGGAAATTAAACTGATTGGGGGATCGATGTTCCTCGCGTCCGCTTCGGACAAATCGAATGTAGTTGGTCAATTCGAATCCGAGAGAAATGCCAAGGAAGCGTGCAAACGGGACTTTGCGGACAAGACCAATCACCCGGCGGAGACAGATGGATGGGGACTAAACCCCGGTCAAAAACGCGGGTAGGCGTTTGTGTATGAATCCGGCCGCTGGAATAAAGCTTCCATTGCGGTTCCGAATCCCAGACAGCAGGCATGCACCCGCTTCCTCGGGGATCCCCTCTACTTAAATCCTCTACCCATCTCCGCTAAGCTCGCGGCTCTTCCCAAAAGATGCGTCCCCAGTGGGATAATATTCGCGTTTTTCTCTTCGTCATCTGCACCTGAACAAGCATTGCGGAAAGTGGATAGCGGATTCGATCGCAGTTTGCTAATCTCGACGCTCCGAAGTAACTTTTGCTATCGATTCCTTCTTGTGTGTCGCATGGTTTCTTCCAGCTGCCGCTGCGCAGTGGCCCGCGTGCTGGGGCCCACCTGACTCTTTTTGCGTTTCCTTTCCTACCTTCCTCGATCACAGCTGATCAAATCTCAACGAAGTACGAAGGATTCGTAATTGGCATCATTCTTTTCGCCGTCATTGCAACCGTCCTCATTTTAATTCTGCTCCGCAACATCTCTCGCCTTCGTCGGACACGCCGTGAGCTGAATGATCGCCTTCGGTTCGAGCGTCTGATCGCGATGTTTTCGGCGCGGTTTGTCAATATTCTGCCGGAAAAAATCGATCACGAGATCGAAACGGGATTGGACGAGGTGGTTGATACGATGAAACTCGATCACTGGGTATTTTTTGAACTTTCCACCGATGACGGTGGCTTGCGCGTTACTCACAAAATGCAGAGACTGGGTGCGGACGCCGCGCCGCTCCCGCTTTCCCACCAAGAGTTGCCTTGGCTTTCCGAACAAATCTCGCAGGGCAACTCCGTCGTTCTCCCAAACCTCGCGGAGAACCTGCCGGCGGAGGCGCACACGGAGAAAGAGTTCTTTCAAGACTTCGGCATCAATTCGGCGCTGGCTTTTCCGTTCTCTCAAACCCCAGGCGCAACCCGAGCAATCTTATACACGTCAGCGAGCCAGCAGCGGAAATGGTCGGATGAGATCATTCATGACTTGCATTCAATCGGCCAAATATTTGCTTCCGCTCTTGCCCGAAAGGAAGCAGACGAATCGCTGCGAGAAAGTGAAGCGACGATTAGCTTAGCGGCTCAATCAGCCAACCTTGGTCTCTGGTCGCGAGACATGCAAACCGGTAAGATCTGGGCGACGGAGCGGACCAGGACGTTGTACGATTTCCCGGCGAATGCAGAAGTAACCTTTGACCAATTTCTGAAGTCACTGCCTCCGGACGATCGCACAGCTACTGAGAAAGCGATCGCCGAAGCGGTAGCTACCCGCTCCGACTACAATGTTGTCCATCGGGTCGTTCGAACGGACGGCACGGAGCGCTGGCTAGCCGCCCGAGGACGCGCGATTTACGGTGCGACGGGACAGCCTCTAAAAATGATGGGGGCTTCCTTCGATATCACCGAGCGACGACAGCGCGCGCTTGAAATAGAGGGTCATCGTCAGGAACTCGCCCATCTCGGCCGGGTCGCATTGATGGGAGAAATGGCCACTTCTTTAGCGCATGAATTGAACCAACCGCTGACCGCCATCGTCACGAATGCAGCAGCCGGTCAGCGATTCGTTGGTCGAGGCGACATCGACGCTCGAGAAATGCAGGAACTTCTGCTCGATATCTCTTTGGACGGAGAGCGCGCCTGCAAAATCATCCGCGGGATTCGAGAAATGGTGAGGAAGGGCAACACCGCCCGGGCGCCAGTGGACATGAATCAAGTGGTCAAAGACGTGGTCCGCCTAACTAACTCGGACGCGGTCAGGCATGGCTGTGTTTTGGTCACAG
>DASZHC010000153.1:0-7872 GCA_035938215.1 Chthoniobacterales bacterium | reverse complement strand
CAGCCCCCACAGGGGGCTCTTCTCGATTCCATTATGTTTTTCGGATTTAGAATTGCTTCTCCATTAAAGCTAGTAGGCAGTTAGCAAAATCCGGCAAAAAATTCAATCCAAAAATTACGAAGTCAAAATACACGGCCAGTGCGTTTCGCAGATAATCTCGATCTGAACTGTGTGAAAGTTAATCATTAGAACAGTTCAAAATACTGCTCATGATCTCCCAGATCCAATACGCTCGGCTATGCATCTCATTCAAGAAAACCGCACGCGCTACCGGCAAACTTCGCATAATCTGGCCTCTCACAAATAGATACCAAAACGCCGCGCACTGTGGGATAAGCATTTGTGGATGCCATCTAAGAGGAACCAAAGGCAATGCTATTTCCGAAATGGATTCAATGGAGCATTAAACTTTGGACGGTGGTAATGACCGCGGCCGCGCTGATCTTCGCTGGTGTCAGGACGCTATTAGCGGAGGGGCCGGAAACCAAAGCTTCCTCTCAGGGTATGGCCACGGCAACACCTGCGAGGCTCCCACCAATCCCGGTTCCGGGTCCATTGGCCCAGCCCCGATCCCTCAAACAGGTTGGCGTTCCGGTCCTGCAAACCCTGGCCGAGATACCCGCAGACAATCCGCAAACCGCTGAGAAAATCGCTCTCGGTGAGAAACTATTTTTCGAACCTCGCCTATCGGCGGACGGAACTGTGGCCTGCGCCTCCTGCCATGATCCGGACCGCGCATTTACCGACGGCAGGCCCGCATCAGTGGGTTTTAAGGGCCGGACGGGCCAGCGCAACGCCCCTACCATCTTGAATGCTCTTTACAACAAGAAGCAATTCTGGGACGGGTGGGCCGAGACGCTCGAGGATCAAGCCGCGTTCCCCATTACCAATCCTAGTGAAATGGGCCAACCGAGCCTGGATGCTGCCGTGGCCACGATTGCCGCGATCGCCGAATACCAACAGGACTTCCAGCATGTATTCGGCCAGGCCCCGAGTGGTCTAAGTATTGTGCGGGCAATCGCCTCATATGAGCGCACCCTCATCTCGTTTGATTCGACCTTCGATCATTTCATCGCCGGTGATCCGAATGCCATCGATGCCGCCGCCAAGCGTGGCTGGCTGCTTTTCAACACCCGGGGGCGCTGTAACCGCTGCCACGCCTCCGTAAATATGGATGCCACCTACTTCACGGACTTCAGGTTTCATAACATCGGTATCGGGATCCTCAGGCATCACGTGACCCCGCTGGCGCGCCAGGCCATGCAACAAATCGAAAAGGGAGATCTCCCGGCCGTTGATCGCGCCGCTATTCAGTCAGACTTTTCAGTGCTCGGCCGTTTTCTCCTCACCAGGAAAGAGGCCGATATCGCTTCCTTCAAAACCCCGAACCTGCGCAACGTGCTGGTAACAGCGCCGTATTTCCACGATGGTTCCATGGAGACTCTTTGGGATGCCATGGATCATTACAACAAGGGTGACGGCTTGAAAGACCCTGGCTCGACGATGACATGCAGCCCCTTGCCTTAACGGAAGATGAAATCGATGACTTGGTAGCGTTCCTGGTGTCCCTGACGAGCGCGGAGTACAAGGAAATTGGGGTCAAGGAGTTAGCCCGACAACGCGCTTTGTCGCGAACCAGCCGCCCGCAGCGCGACACCGCCAGGGCCTTCGGTCCAAAACCGCCCAGCCCCAAGGCGTCGGATCTGCTTCACGGTTCGCTCCACCCCTGATTTACTGCCCGCCGAGGTAGCGGCGAATACACGTCCGATGCCTGCGCTGTTATCAAACCTTACATAATCCTTGGTGCCCGGCTCCTTGAGTGAGGCAGCCGTAGTTTAATTTCTTCATACGGGGATGCACCTCTGTTTTTCCTTCTCACCATAAATTCCGTTGTACTTCGGAGGTCTTTGGGCTGGGGTTCAATCGTCCGGCGCGGTTCTAAAGCTCGTTTGTTGATGGAAAGGGCAAATAAGTAAAGTACGATGAGGCAGCGGGAGACTACTTGAGCAAGAACGGCGCTCTCGTTCGATTGGAGCGCCCTCCACGAATAGTCGGCTTATCGTTAAAGCCTCGGGAATTTAGCCTCGTTTGTCGTCAATCGCCCACTAACTAACGTCGGGACGATCGTTAGGCGAGTAGGCAATTGCCGCTTCCGGTCCGAACAACCCCGGAGACATAACCATGGCGTTGCGCGCGTAATTCACGCAGCGGCCCTCTTTTAGCGACTGGAAGCGACGTTTGGCGGAGATACAAACGCCCAAGTGTAACCATCAGGGTCGGCAATGAAAGCTTCGGTGCCAAAATCATATTTTCTTGGCTCCTGGACAATCCGGTAACCAGCTTTGCGGGCTTTTTCGACCATAGCGGCAGCATCGCTGACCTCGAAATGAGGGTACATCCCGAGCCCCGGTTGTTCCCCACCCGTACGCGGCTTTTCCCAATCCCAGCGGCTGTTTCGGAGAAACACCCCCACTTTGCCGGATTCGAGCATGACGAACCAGTCGCTCTGGGATTTGAGGCGAAGACCAACGAAATCGCGATAGAACGCGATCGAAGCAGTGAGGTTCGAAACCTCCAGCAGGATGTGATCGATCTTTGGTGTGGCGGGCGCCTGCGACTCCGGCTCCTTCCCGAAAACAGTGACGGGTGCAAGAGGGATGTAAATCGCATACCCAGCTAGGCAAAGGACCAAACAACGGATGAAGTGAATCGGATTTTGACGCATATGAATCGCTCAGGTTGGGCCAATCAAGGCCTTAATTAATTGAGCCACGATCTGGATATTTTGTTCCAGTGTCCAAGATGTCTCGGATTTAACCGAGGTTCCTCGCTTACTTGACTCCCTGATTCTTAGGGGACTCTTTGTGGGTTGAGGGCCAGCGATCTCGAGATTTCCGCATGACCGACAGCTGAAAGCGAGTACGCTTTAGCTTAATGCGTAAAGCGATTTCTCAGCAGGTGAGCGTAGGTGAACAGCCGCGACAGTCTGATTTGGAAGAGTTAAAGAAGGAGGGAGTGACGACTGTCGTTAATCTCCGCACGGTTGGGGAAGACACCCCGCTGACACCGGCGGAAGAGCGCGCACTCGCAGAGAAATTGGGTCTTCAATACCACCACCTTCCGATCTCTTTAGACAAACTCGATGCAGCTCAGGTCAAAGAGCTACGGGAGATTCTCCAGAAAAGCCAAGGTCCGGTTTTCGTTCATTGCGGAATGGGCCAACGCGCGTGCTCGTTTTCGCTTGCTGCCTCAGGTGTGGACGCGGATTCGATTTTTGAACAAGCAAGTGCACTAGGTTTTCCGGTCCAGGATGAGAAGCTAAGAGCTTTTTTAAAAAGCCTCAAAGAATAGATTTTGTTCCGCGTAATGCGAGAGGATCCCGAGCCTCATTCAATCAGCTCGTGAAAAAGCTCGCGGAGTTTCCGTTTGGCTGCATTAAGCACTTTCTTTCCTTCTTTGGTGGCAGAATACTCGCGCCAAGCACGGCGTCCCTCTCGTTTTACTTCAACGGATAGATAACCTTTCTTTTCCAGGCTATGCAGCAGTGGGTAAATCGTGCCCGGGCTCATTTCATAGCCATGGCGTCGAAGCTCTTCAATCATCCAGAAGCCCACCAACGGCTCCTGCGCTGCGTGGTGGAGAATATGCAACCGGATAAAACCGCTGACAAACTCACGGTGATCCGGCTCCTTAAGCTTTCTGTGGAGGGTTTTTCGATGCATTCGTGCAATCCGCAACTGATGATCTTGACTCACAAACGAGCCGCGCATCAAGTGCAATCGGTTGAATCACTATCGTTTTTCGTTATTGACAAGCGTTAGTCTTCACGTTCAGTCAAGAAAGTCTTATTGGTGGTTGAGATTTCGCTCCGACCCAGACGAATTCCCGTGACTCGATGGACCTATTCCCTTGGAAAATCTACAAACTATGAAAGAGCACGAAGACAATCGTTTATCACGCCGGCAATTTTTGCTGGCTAGCGCCTTGGCCGGGGGTGGTTTGATGCTCCCAACCTTTGCCGTGGCGCAAAACTCGATGCGGATGCCGATGGCCTCTGCGACCGCAACGCCTCCGGTCAATACCGGACCAACAGAAGTGAGTTTGCGAATCGGCCCCGTGCTAGTTGACGTCACTAAGGACAAGACCATCAGCACGATCGGCTACAATGGCCAGGTCCCGGGACCTTTGATCCGATTACAAGAGGCAAGCAAGTTTCGGTACAGCTATTTAATGACACTGATACCCCCGAGTTCGTCCATTGGCATGGACAATTCATCCCGTCGGAAGTCGATGGGGCCGGCGAAGAAAAGAGCATTGTGGTGCCGGCTCGTGGGCAAGTCAGCTATCAATTCACTCCAAGGCCGGCCGGGATTCGTTGGGTGCATACTCATGTGATGCCCGGAAGCAACCTCTATAGCGGGTTGTACACGGGAGAGTTCGGAATCGTTTACATCGAGCCCAATCACGAGTCCGGTAGCTATGATCAGGAAGTGTTTCTGGCCACACACGAGTTTGAACCTTTCTACAGTACCGGGGAGATGGAAGAGGAGGGGGGTAAACCAGAGGACCCAGCTCTGGAAGCCGAAGTAACCGCCGATAAGACTCAGAAACCCAACGGCTGGGAAATCGGCTACCAGACTTTCACCGTCAATGGTCGATGCCTCGGATCCGGTGATCCAATACGGGTCAAGGAAGGTGAGCGAGTTATGTTTCGCATCCTGAACGCAAGCGCCACAGAGACCATTGAGCTGGCCTTGCCAGGTCACGAATTCTATGTCGTTGCACTGGACGGCAACCCGATTCCTCGGCCGAATAAGGTTAAGGTGCTCCAGCTCGGATCAGCCGAACGAGTTGACGCGATCGTGGAGATGAAGAATCCGGGCGTTTGGATCCTGGGTACTCCGATGGACGAAGATCGTAATCGCGGGATGGGGATCGTCGTGGAGTACGCAAATCGAACGGGCAACCCGCAGTGGCATCCTCCCGGTAAATCGGATTGGAATTACCTCCTGTTCGGTGAATCCAAATCAGCGATCGCGCCAGACGAAGTGATTCCGATGGAGATTGGGAAAATCAACGGAGGCAAAGGCGGATTCAACGTCTGGACGATCAATGGACAACCTTACGATCAGAGCGAAGCGATCAAGATTCATCAGGGTCGCCGCTATCGACTCGCTTTCGTCAACAAGAGCGACGACATGCATCCGCTCCACCTGCATCGGCATAATTTCGAGATCACGAAAATTTATGGAAAAGAAACGTCCGGAATTTTCAAAGACACCGTCCTGGTCAAAGGCTTCAGCCGAGTTGATGTCGATTTTGTAGCCGACAACCCCGGGCTCACCTTGTTTCACTGCCATCAGAATCTCCACATGGATTTCGGCTTCATGCGACTATTTGAATACGTTTAGGCCTTACCGCGAAGATCGGGTCGCCCGCGCATGAGATTCGACCATGACCAGTCAAGTACAGCAAAGCGAAAACCGTCACGATGAAGCCGGAGGCGGAAAGGAAACGCGGACGGCTGGTTTTGGACAAACGATTCTGGAGCCTTTTCTGGTCTTCCTCCGGCTCGGCTTGACCTCGTTCGGAGGTCCTATCGCGCACCTCGGCTATTTTCGACAGGAATTTGTGGAACGCCGCAAATGGCTGAGTGAGCAAACCTTTGCCGATCTCGTGGCGCTCTGCAATTTCCTGCCGGGACCAACCAGCAGCCAGGTTTCCTACTCGATCGGTATGACGCGCGGCGGCATTCCCGGCGCCATTTCCGCTTGGAGCGCGTTTACGCTCCCGTCGGCGATCATCATGTTGTTAGCTGCCTACGGCATTCACTGGGTTAGCGGAGAACAGGGGGCCAGCTGGCTTCATGGCTTGAAAGTGGTTGCTGTTGCCGTAGTAGCTCAAGCAGTCTGGTCGATGGCAACAAGGCTCTGCACGGATCGCACTCGGATCTCTTTCGCTTTTGTTGCTGCGGTAATCATCCTTTTGACCAACAGCTCCTGGGTCCAGGTGCTTACGATCGCTCTTGGTGCGCTGGCGGGCTGGAAACTGATTCGCGCAGAGGCGCCTCCAGAAAGGTCTGAAATGTTTACTCGGCTTCCGAACCGGATCCAATCGGTTGGTTCAATGGCGGTCTTTGCCTTTTGCCTGCTGATTGTGCCTCTTCTTGCCGCCGGCAAACGGGACGGATGGCTGCCGCTGTTTGACAGTTTCTATCGCACCGGATCGCTTGTTTTCGGCGGCGGCCATGTTGTTCTCCCGCTCTTACAGGCTGAAGTTGTACCGAAGGGGTGGGTGGACAATAACACCTTCCTGGCTGGATACGGCATCGCTCAGGCGCTACCAGGTCCACTGTTTTCTTTTGCGGCCTATCTCGGTGCCGCCAAGAGCGGTTCTCCCACCGGCTGGTTGGCAGGGTTATGGTGTCTTTTCGCTATTCTGCTGCCGCCGATTCTTCTGGTCACGGGACTGCTCCCGCTCTGGAATCGACTTCGGGCTTCCGCAGCGGCTCAGTCGTTACTGGCCGGGGCCAATGCGACAGTCGTTGGAATTTTGTTGGCAGCGCTTTATCAGCCTATTTGGACAAGCGCAATCGATTCAGCGAAGAGCTTGGCGCTCGCCCTCATCCTGTTTGCCGGTTTGCAGATCTGGAAGATAGCTCCATGGATCCTCGTCGTGATTGGCGCGGTAATCGGTGGGATCTTTTTGTGACAACGCGTGCGAACCAGAAAATACATCCGAGTCAAAATACCAATCTATGCACAAAACGCTTTTCAACTTGCTGAATACCGGTGCCCCGGCGGCAACGCTTGTGGTCCGGCTCCTAGCCGGATTGGTTTTCTTTGCCGAAGGGATCAAGAAATTCATGTTTCCCACCGAGTGGGGAATAGGTCGATTCGAAAAGATCGGTATCATCTATCCGCATTTATCCGCGCCGTTTGTTGGCGTGGTGGAGACTGCCTGTGGACTTCTGCTGATCTTCGGACTCTTTACCCGGCCAGCGGCCTTGCTATTGCTGATTGATATTTCGGTTGCGCTCCTGACCACAAAAGTACCGCTTGCTCTGCACAAAGGATTCTGGCCAGCCGAAGCCGACGCTCGGGCGGATTATTCCATGTTCATGAGTACCCTTTTTTTGCTGATCGTTGGCGGCGGGGTGATGTCGTTGGATGCCTGGTTGACAAAAAAGAGAACACGCTTGCCGAAGGAGATCCGGGCGAAAAGCTAGCCCCGAATCGTGCGAATGCTTGTTCAATATGCCAAACGGTCGGTCAGAAGATTACGGGATGGACTATGTTTGGTCGTTTTATGCATAGCACTCCTAGTCAGGGCGAGCAGCGCTGAAGCTTCTTCGCTGTCTGTCGAAGACCGGACATTTTTGGAGGACGCCGCATTAGCAACATTGAGCCAGATCCAGTTCGGGAAAATTGCGATAAGAAAAGCGGTGGACCCGCAGGTTCGGGCCTTTGCCAGCCAAAACCTTAGCGACTATTCTCGCATAAAAGGGGCCCTTTTAGGTGTCGCTGCGGCTGATCAAGTCCAGTTGCCCGAGCGTCTCAGCGGCGAAGCACTGAGGGATTATCGACGGTTGATCGTTCTCCCACGTCCGTGGTTTGATCGATTGTACGTCTACATGATGTACAAATGGCACGAGGTCGCTTTGCGAGGGTTTCGAGAGGCTGCGAAAACAGTCACCGAACCAAAGTTGCGGGCCTGGACGGAACAGACCCTGCCGCTTATTAAAGATCAACTCCAATCAATTGGCAAGCTTCCTGCTTAAACCATTAAAAGTAGTCAGTAAGAAAACAACGAAGAGAATGCTCATCGTCGCTTTTTTTATGGGTAAATATAGTTATAAAGCGGATCGCGATT
>DASZHC010000152.1:0-7511 GCA_035938215.1 Chthoniobacterales bacterium | reverse complement strand
ATCCGGAAACTCGTCGAAAAGATGATGGATGACGAAGTGACTCCGCTTTTGTCTGAAGTTCCGGGCGTTAATCTGACAGATTACAAAAAGACATTGATAGAGCGCTTCGGGAATCCGGCGATTCGCGATCAGCTTTCTCGGATCGGAATTTATGGGTCGTCGGGTATCCCAAAGTTCCTCCTACCCTCGCTCGAGGAGCAACTGCAACGCTGAGGACCTAAAAAGCTGATGAGCTTTACGATCGCGTCTTGGTTCCGTTATCTCACCGGGTTAGATGAATCGGGCAAAGAAATGCCGATGCTCGATCCTATGGCCCAGACATTGCGGGAACGCGCTAAGGCTGCCGGCAGAGATGCGGCGCAACTTCTGGCCATGCCCGAAATATTCAACGAAAACCTGGCAAATTCACCTGGCTTGATAAACCAGGTCTCAGATACGTTGCGCAGCTTCTACGAAAATGGAGCCAGATCGACACTTGTGAAGAACATCGCGTAGTCTCGATGACCTGACAACGAACGCGCCTCAGACCGGCGAGGTGTAAGAGTCTGGAGATCGCATTGGGAGCAGCGCCGATTGGGCGAAGCGGCCTCGCTCTTGTGAGAATTGGTCGAACTATGGTAAAGAACCTTTGTTCATGCCAATCGACCAAACGGTGCCTCCTGACAGCCCCAATTCTCCTCGCGCAATCCTTGTCGTCGACGATGAATTGTTTCTTTTGGAATATGTAAGGCTGGTCTTGGTGCGCAACGGTTTCAGCGTAATGACTGCACAGACTGGAGAGGAAGCCTGGCAACTCATATCGAATCCGGACAATTCGATTGGTCTCGTTCTGACGGATGTCGTAATGCCTGGTTCATTTGACGGTTTTGAACTGGCCGAAAAGATTCGCCGGCGACAATTAGGAATTACGGTTCTTTTTATGACGGGAGCCCTTCACCACGAGCCTTCGAGCACCGATTCCGATTCGAAGGGAGAGTTGTTGCATAAGCCGTTCGGACCGGATGAGTTGATTGCGATCGTTCGCGAGCATCTTTAGCCTTGGAAATTTCAGGAGCCAAAACGCTCGTGAAAATTCCAGGCTAACCCGTTTGACTTTGGTATGCGAAGGTGTTGACATTTGATGGCGGGCATGTCTTCTGCAGATTTAAATAACGAAGACTATTTTTCGGATCGTCCAAAGCGACTCCCCTCCTTTGACGACCTGTTCCGGGCGGAGTCGCATCTGTCTCCGGACCGTTTCTTTCGCGAACTCGAGCACCGATTTGGCGATCATGATTTTTCGCAGGATGATTACAGCCGGGCAGTTTTTTTGTTTCGCAGGCTGGAGTCTGCGCGCCGTATCATTTCGCGATTGATAATCCTTCTAATCGCCCTATCGACCTTCCCGTTTGTTTGCCTGGCTCTTCCCGAAGAATGGCGCTTAGCCGTTTTTGTGTGTGGAATAGCCCTGGAACTCGCTGCGGGCATCGGCCTGTTTTTCGCGCAAAGCCGATGGCAGGCACGGCGCAAAGATTACTGCCATTGGCTGCGATTGGTCCATCGCCGCATAAGCTAAGGGCTTATTGGCATCCGTGTTCTTTTTTCAGAGACGGACGGGCTCCATGCAGTCCCACTGGCAAGGCGGCGTCTAATTAAGACCAGCGAGACCTAAGGGTATTAACTAATGATAAATCCGCGGATACCGGTAAAAGCTGGGCTCCTCAGCTGATACTGACACTCAGTCAGGGACTTACCGGAAAGGGGGTTGGCAGAGGGACGAGATCGGTGTCGGGGAATTGTTTCGGATTGAAGAGCACGTAATTAATGCCGCCAAATAAGGCATCCAGACCCGCGGTCGACCCCCCTTCGATGGCGGTTGCGACGATAGCCTCGGCTAAGGTAGTGCTACCCGGAGAGTTACTCGAGTCGTAGCCCAGTGCTTCTTCCCCGCTGCGGTGCTCTTCCTTCCGCTTCGCAATCCGAAAGAGCATTCCGCAATTGGTCTTAACTTAATTCTCAAGGCCCTACTTCCAGCCCTGCCCTCTTCGTCAAGTCGGACTGATTTTTGTCGAAGGTGAGGAACTGCAACACCTTGAGATGAATTGCCGTAGCAGCGTGAAGAATATCCAGCGCCCGGTGTCCTCCGGTCATTGTGTACCGGGAACTCAACTGTTCAGCCGTGCTATGAACTTGCTTCCAGTCTACCGGAACGATTGCGACCGCACCGCTGGCAATATTTTCCTCAAGAGTGGCTAACATCAGTTGCGCTTCCCGCTTTGAAAACCCTTGCGCTCTATCTTTCGAGAATCTGAACACCTGGAAGCGCGCCGATTGTCGAAATTCGAAAAGCACAAGCGACGAAACATGGACAGGTTCGCGAGCCCTTTGAACGAAGGCGTCCGCGGCGAATGAATTCTCTTGCTGGCGGTAAAGAGCATAAAGAAACGAGGTATCGGCGAAGGCATTCATCCTTCCTCGCCTTCAATCTCTGAGTCAGCCATTGCATTCACCTCGCCAGACGAAAATACGCGGTTGCCCCAGATTCGCTTGCGTTGCGCTCGAAAGTCTATCTGCGCAGCTTTTGCTGACCCTGTGACCGGCACAAGGCGGGCAAAAGCCTTACCACGTTTCATAATCTCGACGGCTTCACCATCTTCAATCCATGCCGATATTCGTCGAAAGTGGTTACGAAGATCTGCTACCGTTGCGATTTTCATGATAGAAAAATGTATCATGTCTTCTGGTTCGTCAACCAGTCGATCCGAAAGAACATTCCGATTTCAATACTGACGCGATAGTCCTCCGGCGTGAAAAGTGTCAACGACCACGCCGTTACCGCTCGCCGAAACATTGGCGCCGCTTCCGGTAACGTTGTAAATCACGTCCGAACAAGACCGCAGTTGGATTTCTCCTGATGAATCTTCGATAGTCGTTACTGTCCTTCGCGCCGTGCTTGTGAGATACACTCTCAGTCGTAGCCGTCGAAAATACATTACGCTATAACCATGTTCGCCCACTTACCATGTTCGCCGACTTGCTCCATTGGATTCACTCCTACCGCAAACGAAGAGGGCATCGCCGATTGTTCGAAGATGATCGCCAAGCATTTTACGAAAAGATTTTCCACGGAAATGTCGAGCCGCGCATCTTGACGGTTCCTTTCAGAAATATGCTTTACCTCAACGCTCCGGATTTTGGACCCATCGCTCCGAAATGGCTCGGAAGTTATAAGCAGAGATTCAGGATCTGGTCGGCGAGTTGTGCAAGTGCGGATACGAAACTATTGCCAATATTGGCTCGGCCGAAGGATACTAAGCGGTCGGATTTGCTCGAGCCGGTACCGCGTCTCGGATATTCGCCTTTGACATCGATCCGTTTGCCCGGCGAGCATTAGCCAGGCTGGCTCAAATGAATGGTGTAGCGGATAGGATTGAAATTCGCGATATTTGCACCTGGAATGTCTTGAACGAGCTGCGATCTGAGAAACAGCTTTTGTTCGTCGACATAGAGGGAGCCGAGATGGATCTGTTGGATCCCTGCGAATGTGAAGCGCTTCGTCGATCTGATGTTACTCGTGGGCGCAGGCAACAGGCAGATAGATCGGAGTGGATTGCTACAAACAGGCACCTCTGGGACAAACGACTTTCCGAAGAGGAAGTGGTTCGGGCGACTAATGAATTCAGGACAGGCGATCAGGTCTGGCTTTGGCTGAAGGCGGTTCGTGACTTCTAAGGGCGGCTCAATGAATATTTCTCAATTGCAAATCGGGGCTAATCCGGGTGCAGTTGACCCTCTTGGCGATATTTCTCTCGGACCGGGAAAGCGATCTTTCCGACATCCTTTATTTATATTTCCGAATCTATAATTCCGGATCATTAACCCCTTCTGTCAAACAAGTTTGGTGAAAATTCTGTTTATTGTCGGCTCGTTAGAGCCAGGAAAAGACGGCGTGGGTGACTATACCCGAAGCTTGGCGAGCGAATGCGGGCGACGCGCTCATCAGACATTTTTAATGAGTTTAAATGATTCGTGGGTCGACAAACCATCCCGAGGGAATCAATTGCTTCGTCTGCCATCAACAATGCCATGGGCGTCCCGGATTAAGACAGGCCGAAAATTTGTGACGGAGAACCATCCCGACGTCATCAGTCTGCAATATGTGCCGTACAGTTTTCATCCTGCAGGCCTGAGCTTTGCGCTACCCACAATAATGCAAGCGATCATAGGCCGGGTACCATCTCATTTGATGTTGCACGAACTTTGGATTGGATCGCAGATAGATGCTCCGTTAAAGGTGAAGGTGTTTGGCTTTTGTCAGCGCAAGATTATTAAGTCTTTAATAAAAGGTATGGCCTGCCGTACTATACACACGAGCAACGCCGTTTACGCTCGG
The DNA here is from genome assembly GCA_035938215.1 of Chthoniobacterales bacterium. GTDB lineage: Bacteria > Verrucomicrobiota > Verrucomicrobiia > Chthoniobacterales > JAFAMB01 > DASZHC01. Next base: position 3,139 of record DASZHC010000152.1, on the reverse strand, counting down.
TTGCTTTCCCGGCATGGAGTCCATGCAAAAATTCTTCCCCTTTTCGGAAGCGTACCTGTTATGCCGAATGCGGTAGTGGCGCGGCGAGATGACAATGCGCTTCGCTTAGGCCTATTTGGATCCATCCATCCCGAATGGCAGCCCGACGAGCTTTTTGCGCGACTACAAGCCTTCGGCAAACCAATCCGCGTTTGTCATATTGGTCGCATCGGGCTCGGTGAATCTCTTTGGAATGAGGTTGTGGAACGTTACGAAGGAGAGATTCAGTTTCAGCGTCTCGGGGAGCAATCTTTTGAAAAGATATCCCAGTTTTTCTTATCGGTTGATCTCGGATTAGCTACGACGCCCCTCTCCTTGATAGGTAAGAGCAGTAGTGTTGCTGCGATGCTCGACCACGGTCTGCCTGTTATTGTGAGCCGCAACGATGTTCATTTCCGTGGAATTCCCGAGGAAAATCTGGCATCCGAACGGTTAATTAGCGTCGATGAGAGCTTTATGGACCGGCTAAAAGCCGTCAAAAAACTAAATCCAGAGCCAAGCCTCCCTAAAATCGCGAGGCAATTTCTAGGCGATCTTGTTGAGGTTTAGCAGCTGCCAATGTCCGCACGAGTTCTCCGTCACCGCGGTCACAACGGACGTGAATCCAAGTAGCGGTAATCTGTGGAAGCTGCGTTCTGGACAACGTCTGCAGAAACCGCAATTGCCCGATTACCTTCAGTTGATGAAGGCGGATTTTCTGGCATCGCTTTCGCAGTGGCCGGCAGCCTGGGACGTGATCAGCGGATTGCTCCTTGGAGAGAAGAGTTTAAAAACAGTTTGTTTCCATTTATGTATTTCAAAGCTTCGCTGCCCCAATGACGGGCCGGCTCCACGCATTGGCTCTCTAGAGCTTTGGCGAATCTTGCCCCCGGGTAGAGGCATTTGCTAGAGATCCGTTCGATCGTATCCGGCTGTGCAATCGGCTCCAATCTCTTGATCTGACGCACTTCCAGCGCTGCGCTTGTGAAGAGGTGGCTCCACGGCGTTGGCCTTTACATTGAAGGAATTGTCTTTGTGATCTTCTGTGAAAATGATTCTTCTTCGCTCCTTCCGTGTTGTTCCGTGTTGACACCAATCAGCGGCTCAACGAGGAGAAAAAGTGACGTACATCCGAAGCCGAGCTAAGACGGCGAAGGATAGAACATTTTAAACAGAAGATCACAAAGAGTCACGACCTTTTGAGAATCGTCCGAAGCTCACATTCCCGGCCGAGGCATTTGCAAAAGATTTGTTCGCACTTCAGACGCCAGCCCGATGAAGAGTTCCTTTCCCTCAACAGATGGCACCAGCCCGCAAAGTACGCACCGCTTCTTATAGCTCGTTATTTTTGCGGGCTACTCTTCGCACTTTTTGGTGCGACCCGACGCTGAGAGAACCCAACGAGCGGTACGGACCAGTCCGTCACGAATGTCTGTGCGGTTATAATCGCCTAGAATCCTTTCCGAGAGATGGATATCCGCACACGAATGTTTAATGTCGCCCATTCGATTAGACTCGTAGATCGGGGCGATTTGAGATCCGAATATTTCGTTCAACATTTCGAGAAGCCCATTCAAGGAAAGCCGGCCACCGGTGGCGATATTCAATATCGTTCCAGATGGGATCGGGGTCTTCGCAGCGCGGAGGTTCGCTTCGACAACGGAATCGATATAAGTAAAGTCACGCGTCTGAGTACCGTCTCCGAAGATGATTGGCCGAACGCCGTCGGTAAGCTTGCGGATAAACTGCGGGACCACAGCGGTAGCATCGCCGTCGAGATTTTGGCGAGGACCGAATACGTTAAAGTAACGAAGAGTGATCGTTTCGACCTGAGTCATTTGAGCGAATTGGAGAGAATAAATTTCCCCCAGCCATTTGGAAAATCCGTAGGGAGAACGAGGCGCGGGAAATGCGCCCTCCGTTTGCAATTCCTCCCTGGTATCACCATAGATGGAAGAGGATGACGCATTGATGACTTTTTTCGCCCCGACGGTAACTGCGGCTTTCAATAAATTCTCTGTACCCGTTACATTGACATCGTGAGTCGCCGCTTGATCTTCGAAGCTTCGGATTACGGATGAAATTCCTGCGTGATGAAGGATGATCGAAGCGCCTTCCAATGCTGGGATCAGACTGGCCAAGTCGCATATATCAATCTTCCGGAAATCGATCGAGTCACTGATACGAGCCAAATTCGCCGATTTGCCAGTCGACAAGTTATCAATAACCCTGACCCTGTAACCGTCTCTGACGAAGGCTTCGGCAAGATGTGAGCCGATAAATCCGGCGCCGCCGGTAATAACAACAAGCTCCTCCATGGTTAGGGAATTCGTGTTGATGAGGATTGCCCTTGTTCGCTGTTCATGAACATTCTGTCGGTTTAAAAGGTCGTGTAAGTTAATGTGCGTTCGTGTGATGTCACGCGCTTCTGCTCGACGCTTGTCGTTCGTCACTTCAGATGGACAACCCAATAAATAGTTCTTCGAACAATTCGTTGCCGGCCGTTGGTTCGCTCTCGAGATTCTTTGTCTTCGACCAGGATCATTGCGTTTCCGCCCTTGCTTGCTGCGGACTGCCAGGCGTCTCGTAAAGCGGATAAATACTGGCCTCCGACTTCTGCCTCAATCGTGACGGTTTCCAATCTATCGTAAGGAGTCGAAGGAAGGTAACTAAGCTGTCGCACGGCGTCTACCGGAACCGGGGGGTAAACAGGCAAAGGTGGCAGAGGTTTGCGAGTCACACAGCCAGCGGCAAGAAGTGCGGCAGCCGTGATCGCGATAGTACTCGGGCAAGAACGCGTGGAATGGTGGGCGGTTATGGCACGGGCTCTTGATTTGCTCATATGCGGCTCGTCGAGTTTTTCTTTGGCATACCTAGTGTCCTGTCCCCGAAATAGCATGTATTTTGTTGCGATCAAAATGGGCCGTCGACAAGGCGCGGGGAGCGGAGCATCCCGCTCCACTTTCTATATTCCTGGTATGTACTCTTGGTCTCGAGGGTAGCATGGAAGTGGGGCGGGACGTGACCGACGAGCAACGCGGTCGCCGGCCCATTTTCATCGCAACCCTTCGGGCCGGAGCCAGTTGGCCGTTTTTCTGCGTTGCTCTCTCGGCCCGTATGA
>DASZHC010000151.1:0-5797 GCA_035938215.1 Chthoniobacterales bacterium | reverse complement strand
TTGCGTAGCGGCTCGGGATCAGCGATCGGCTTGATACCCATCGATTGCGCGATGGCGGCGGCGCGCGACCCGAGATCGGATTCTTCGATACCTTCCACCTTCAGAATCTTCAATGGCACGATGGGAAGAAACATGTCCACGTTGACGTCCGCGATGATGGACTTGAGCGGTACCGTAGGATGCGCGGCAAAATATTTTGAGCCCAGAAGGCCTTTTTCCTCTGCGGTCACTAATAGCAAGAGTAGCGAGCGCCGCACTTGTTCGGAATGTGCTTTCAGACTGGCGGCTTCATCAAGAACCAATGCGCTGCCGGACCCATCGTCCATCGCACCATTGTAAATGCGATCGCCGTTGATTGGAGCGCCGATGCCCAAGTGATCGATGTGCGCGGAAAGAACCGCAAACTCATTTTTCAACGCGGGATCGGAGCCCGGTAGCTTGGCCACTATATTAGCCGACTCTACCGCCGTGGTTTGGATTGCCGCCTTGGCGTCCAGCGAAACGGCCAAGGGGAAATGCGGAAGAGGCTTGCGGTCCTTTCCCAGAGAAGCGATCTCGGCAAAGGTGTGCCCCGATCCAGCAAAGAGCTTCTCTGCTGATGCGGGATTGAACGTGACACCGAGTTGAAGCCCTGGAGTTTCGTAGAACTCAGGATCAGCGAGATCCATCGATGGCTGGTTGCGGTTCAACGAAATACGCGACCATGGAATGTCCATCGACGCAGGGTTAAGAATGGTGACCAAGCCGACAGCGCCCGCGGCGTGTAGGGATTTCCAGCGCTCGGCCGCAGTCTGATAGTGCGAAGCCAGCGCTGTAGGAATATCAGAGGGCGAACCACCGAGATAAACCACGATCTTGCCCTTCAAATCCATCTCTGCGCGTTCATCAAGATTCTTTTCGGGGATCTTCAGGCCGTAGCCAATGAAAACCAAAGGCGCACCGACATTGACGGAGCTTCGTGTAGACCGCGAGCTGACGAACGCATCATCCGAGAACGAGAGGGGTTGAGACTTTCCGTTAGCAACGAGCGCCAGCGATGATTTGGATTCGTCAACTTGGAATTGCGTGAGGCGAACGGGTTGGTAGAAGCCATCCGTGCCGGCGGGCTCGAGGCCGGCCTTCTGCAGTTGTTCCACCGCGTACGCTTGGGCCTTGCGAAGACCTTCGCTGCCCGTGTTGCGGCCTTCCAGCGAATCGTCTGCCAGAAATTTCACGTGTGCCCACCAGGACTTGCCATCGAAATGCGTACTCAATGAATTTTGCCGAGCTAAGGAAGCAGCAGCAAAAGCGAAAAACAGCAGACAACCTACTGACTTGCGCATCGGTCCACCTCGAAGTACCAAAATGCAACCCGTAAGGATAACAGGGACAACTATAGAAGGGCGATGCCTGGTTCACGCGCAAACCGGACATGTGGCGTCCTGGCACGGCACTTGTCCGGTAATCCGTCTAATCGGGAGTTATCGAAGATCGGCCCCAAGGTTTTGCTGGTAAGTAGCGAATTTCATCGAACAATCAGGAACGCATCGAACTCTTCACGCTAGAGTCTGAGCCGTCGAGCCCTTAATACGAACTCGCTCTTGTAGTACCTCTTCCATTACAGCTGACCTTATAGGCAGTATGCGCGCAGCGACAAAAATGGTCGAATGCCGTTTGGGAGCCGCAAATCATTCGGCGATGCTTCCACCCTGAAGGCGGTTCGAGGCGCGCCTGTGACGAAAACCAGCATAACCATCGCGATTGCGCTGTCGGGGATCGCACTCGGCGCGTTCCACTACGAGCTGAAACCCAAGCCGACCCAGCGGGACCTCCAAAATGTAGCCCAAGGAATGGCCAGCCGGATCACGTGGCGGGGCCAAATCGCTCCTGATATCGAGGTCAAGACTACGCGCGGTGACACCTTCCAACTGTCCGATAACGTCGGTAAGAAAATTATTGTGCTCAACTTTTTTGCTACCTGGTGCCAGCCCTGCCGCGAGGAGATGCCCGAATTGAATCGCTACTTCAATGATCACAAGAGCGAGTCGTTTGTGTTAGTAGGAATTGACTCGGAAGAAAACCCGAACACCGTGGCCGGCTTCTTGAGTGAACTCAAAGTTGACTTCCCTGTGGGAATTGACGCCGGACCGATCCGGCAGCAATACGGCGTTACCTCGCTGCCGACGACAGTCCTGATCGGAGTGGATGGCAAGGTGCAATTTTACGAGGAGGGCGCGCTCGCGAATGCCGACGTCGCATTTGACGCGCTGCTTCAGAAAAACCTTCAACTAATTAAGGCAAATGAGGTTATTGCTGTAGAGACATATCGACTACTGGCAAAGCAACAACCATCGCTCCCCGTAATCAAAAAAGAGGCAAATACATCCTCCGAACAAGACAAACTTGACCCGCGCGCAAAGGATATCGCGGCGCGGATGGACTGTACCTGCGGATGCGACAAGAAAGTTCAAATCTGCACGTGCAACGCTTCGACGAAGATCAAACACGCTCTCGCCACAGAAGCCATCGACGGAAAGTCGGATACCGAAGTCATGAGGTCACTCAACAAGCGGTTCTGCATGGAGGCGATGTGATCGTAGCGGATAGCGTCCATGTGGAATTTCGCCGCGGCCTGTTGCGCGGGAAAGTCCGCGCGCTTAATGGCCTGACCCTCGAGGTGCGGGACGGGGATTTCTTCGCACTGGTGGGGCAAAACGGCGCAGGCAAATCCACCGCGATGTATTGCTTCCTCGGTTTGATGAAGCCCACTTCAGGGAAAGTCGAAGTCATGGGTCGGCTTCCAGAACTCGGCTCTCCATTCAATAAAGGGGTCGCCTATCTTCCTGAGGAACCCCACTATCACCTTTACCTGACGGTTGAGGAAGCCACCCGTTATTACGCCTCGTTGTACGGAATGCGCGTGTCAGACAAGACCATTCACGACGCCCTCGAACGCTTGGGAATGGCGCAGTTCAAGTCTCTCCCTCTTTCCAAATGCTCGAAAGGCATGAAGCAAAAAGTCGGAATCGCCCAATGCCTGATACATGAAACGCGCCTGCTCTTTCTGGACGAGCCGACGCGGGGGCTCGACCCGCTCATCGTGCGCGAGTTCCGAGAAACCCTTCGCGAAATTCATCGCCGAGGCGCAACCATCGTGATGAATAGCCATGTGCTTTCAGAGATTGAGATGCTAGCCAACCGCGTTGCCGTCGTCGACGGCGGCAAGGTTGTCGCCCAGGACGACCTGCGCAATTTTCTGACCACTAACCACGAACTCTACAGTGTCACGTTCGAAGCGAATGGCAGCACTCCCGAGTATCTCCGATCAGTCGAACGCATGGGAAACCTTATAACAGGAAGCATCCCCAAGGAACGATTTTACGAATTCATGGAATATGCGAAAAACTCACGGCTCAACGTGCACGAGTGCTCGTTAAAAAAGACTTCCCTGGAAGACACGTTTTTCCAAATCGTCAAGGGTTCCGGACCGATAGCCTGAGCAGCATGGCGGCGCGGCTCGCCGCAAACTAGGGATCACCGAGAGATAACAGAAAGCGCGGAGAAACTATGTCGGCATTGGTGAGAGCGAACATTCTGGCAGATTTTGCCTTTTACCGGCGCAGCCGGCTCCTCCTGGCGTTCGCGATCCTCTGCGTGCTGCTAACCGGTTTAAGTGCGCTTCCAGCCATCTACTCCGATTCAGGCGTCGAAAGCTTCAGGACGTTGCAAGGTATCTTCTCCGAACTTAATGGAATGTTGCTGTTCCTCGCCGGAGCCGTCGGGTTATTTGTGATCTCCTCGCACCTCCGGAGCCGATGTCTGAAGATGGTGTTCACAAAACCCTGTACGCCGAGTATGTGGCTTGGATCCGCGTTTTTATCCGCGGTACTCGTTTCGCTGTTCCTAAACATCGTGATCCTGGGAAGCGCAGTGATCTTGTCGTTGATTTGGCACGTGCCTGTTCGTGCTGCTTTGATATTCCTCTCTACCGAGAACTTCATCGCCTCCGTTGGGATTATCGCTTACCTGATGCTCCTCGCTACACTCTTGCATCCCGCACTCGCAGTAACGTTCATTCTGATTTTCAACGCGGAAATGTTTTACGAATTTCACGTTTGGACGCAGGGCGCCATTCGTGCCGGTAACTCGAGCCTGTACCTGCACATCCTAGAAAAAATCTTTCACTTCTTTTACTTGCTCTTGCCTATGGTGAATGCTTATGGGAAAAAGATGGAGAATGTAAACGTTGCCCTGCGAGTCGCGCATGGCGAATGGAAATACCTTCTGTACTCTTTTGGTTATGTCCTTACCCTGTCCGCATTTTGCTATTTCCTAGCTCTCTTTGCGCTGCAGAGAAAACGGCACATCTAGGAGCCAGCGGTTTCGGATGGAATCCGTCGCCTGATTGGTTCGTGTTATGAGCAACTTTCCGGTTAGCCGACTACCGCAATGAAGACCCAGTGCCTGATAAACGTGGTTACCGGAGAAATGAGATCGGCTCAAAACCACTTGTCCGGTAACCCGACTTATCGGGACTTGGCCTGCATCCCGCACTTCGTTCCATTGACGTTAATTCCGGCTGTCGTTTAGGCTCGTCAAATGGACACGGAGAAAGATCAATCTTGGCGACGTTACAAAGACGCCGTAACTTCGAGCACGAAGCTCTCGCAACAAGGTGATAACGACGAAGCTTTGCGATTGCTGGATGGCGCGATCATGACGGCGTCAAAAGAGAACGACAGACAATGGGTCCTCACTCTCAGCCACCATGCTGCGGTCATCTCCAACTTTCTTGGAAACCTGTCACGAGTGAAGCACTACTACCAACAGTCTCTGGCGTTCAATCCGGAGAATCCTCGCGCATTGTCCGGCTTAGCCGACGTGGCAAAACAGGAAGGCGAGCTTGAACTGGCGAAGGAATACGCGGCGCGATGCTATAAGGCGCTGATAAAGGGCGACGACTTCTTGAAGAAAGAGCGACTCGAAACGCTGCTCAAAAAGTGGCCGGACGTTTCTCAACGCTGACGGCACTCATCTTCCCTGATTAACGCCGTAATCGGAAAGTGGAATTCAACGTTTCCCGCATGGAACCATATCGCCCGTGTCTCTCCGAACGTTGATATGCTTTCACTAAATGAAGAAATATCCAGCAGAGGAACCCGATCCTTTTCGCGATATCAAGGACTGGCAAGACCATCGCTACGACCCGGGCTATTTCACCGGGAGCAATATCCATCCGCTTCTGAAAGCAAGACGACCGAACAAGTACGGATATTTTCTGATCGTAAGTGGCCTGGCGTTCTCGTTCGTTGCGTTCTTTGGCCGCGACCGCTTATGGATTGAAGTCGTTCTTCAGTTCGCTATGGCATTTCTCCTGATCGCCGCAGGTGTGAAGCTCCTTAAACGTACGAGCAAACAGACCGGCTCTTAAATAAACAGTCCCCCGCTCGGATAGGCTTTAATACGCCGAGTAAGCTCCTGATTAACGCGCTAACCGGAAAAGTGAAGTCCTGGTACGGGACTTGTCCGGTAACCCGACTTATCGGGACTTACAGCGCTTCTTGAGTTGTAATACCCTGACCAGACTCGGTGGAGGCCAGGACAGCGCCGTGACCCATACCCAGGTTTTACGTGGATAAAGACCCCAAACGCGCGTCTGGGGCCACCGGTCGGGCGCGGAATGTCGGTTCAGCAGGGCTCCACTTGAGCGTGAACCCGATCGACGAATGCATGGTCGGTTGGATAAGAGCCATTGAGGATTTTTCTTGTAAGGCAGGGATTTAGATTCAGCAACGCAAGGTAGTCTTGCACGGTTTCG
>DASZHC010000150.1:0-5309 GCA_035938215.1 Chthoniobacterales bacterium | reverse complement strand
GCCAGAGGGATCGATTACGCTGGGCCGACCTCTAATTGACTACTTCTACTATGAGATTATCACGTTCACGACCGTTGGCTACGGCGACATCATCCCGGCTACTGCACAAGGGAAGCTTCTCGCTATCTGCACGGCTCTTCTGGGCGCCACGCACGGTGTGACTTTTGTGGCGCTAGTTCTTCAGGCTTTGAACCAACCACCACCTGCCAAAAGTCAAGAATGATCGAACGCGACGAGTTGGGGCACGTTTTCCTAAGCGCCAACGGCGGAAAACGGCTATAGCCTGGGCTGATAGGCCCAGGAACCTCACCAAATAAGGCGAAGAGAAGTTCATGCTCTCCACCGAGATAAGCTTCCCTTAGACCACCTCCTGAGATCCGACTTTCACGCATAGGCTCAGTCCGCCGCGCTTTCAGCGCTTGATCCTTTTTTTCTTAACTTATTCCTGGGCCTATCAGCCCAGACTGTAGTTTTTTTGCGCCTTTGGCGCTCTCACGGTCCCCAAACATCCTTATCTTCGCGCCATGCACGGCTGACCCTACTTCGTCTCGCCCCAGCCGGCTGGTTTGTTTGACTGGCTGGTCAGATGCGGGGCGGTTTTTACGCCATCGATCTACACGCTCAATAGTCGACATCTGCGTCGACATCGATCGGAGCGCTAAACTCCCCTCTGGCGTCTCGGCGCCGGAGCGGTGTATGTTAATGCGAGCCTGAAAACAATCGGCTGCACCAAGAGCGATCGTTGTGAGTCAGATATTGCACAAATCAAAATCGAAAGTGTCCGCCCGGCAGCGACTTTTGATCTGGTTATTGGAAGCGCTCGGCGGAAAAGTTTTTCAGACCGACTTCCAGAAACTCCTGTTCCTTTACTCGAATGAGGTTGAAACTGTGCCGAGCTTTGAGTTTGTACCTTATCGTTTCGGCTGCTTTTCTTTCTCTTCTTATGCTGACAAGCGGAGGTTGATTGATGGCGGACTTTTGGAGAACGATGAGGCGAGTTGGCAATTGACCGAGGCGGGCCAACAGTTTTCAAGAGAACGTGAACTGACTGCGCTGAAAATATCGAAATTCGCCTGGCAATACAAAGAGCTCCGAGGTGCGTCGTTGATTGCGGAAGTCTACCGACGATACCCGTACTACGCCATTCACAGCGAGATCATCGACCAGGTTCCACTTCTACCCCAAGACCGCAAAAGGGTCGATGCAGCCCGACCGCCTCTGAGAAAACCCGGGCTTCTCACGATCGGCTACGAGGGAAAGAGCTTGGAAGCGTACCTCAATCAACTCATCAAGGCGGGAGTATCGCTTCTTTGCGACGTGCGTCGTAATCCACTCAGTCGAAAGTATGGGTTTTCGAAATCCACTTTGAGCGAAGCCTGCAAGGGAGTTGGTATTGGCTACGAACATCTTCCCGATCTTGGAATTGCGTCATCCGAGCGCCGGAACATTTCCGAAAAGGAAGATTACGTCGAACTGTTTGTCGCCTACCGGAAAAACAGTCTGCCAAAGAATCAGGCGGCACTCGACCAAATCAAGAATTGGGTCACGAAGTGTGGACAGCGGGTGGCTCTTACCTGTTTTGAGCGTGACCCTCTTCAGTGCCACCGTCACTGCATTGCTCATGCCATCGCGGAGCGAACCGATGCAAAGCTGATCGCGTTACACCTACCTTGAAATGCCGGCGGAAAGGATACTTATTACCGTCAAGACTTATCCGACTCTGTCGCGGAGCCACGGCGAGCTTGTCTGTACAGCTGGGCTTCGGGAAAACGGAACCTGGATGAGAGTTTATCCGGTTCCTTTTCGCCTACTCGATTACGAGCGTCGCTACAGCAAGTTCGACTGGATAGAGGCGTCGTTTTCGAAAAATACGCGTGATTCGCGGCCCGAAAGCTTCCGACCGAATGATCCTCATTCGATTGAGAAAGTTGGAGAAATGGGCACGCACGACAACTGGCGCGAACGGCGCGACATAGTCCTGGGCAAGGCGCAGGTATATGATCGCCTAGGCTACCTCATCGAGGCGGCACATGCCAATCAGTTCTCTCTAGCTGTCTTTAAACCGACTACAATCCTCGACTTTGTCTGGGAAGAGGCCGACAGGGACTGGGACCCGACAAAGGTCGAGGAAATGCGATCCAGAACCGAGCAGGGAGAACTGTTTGCCACTGAAAATTGGAAAGACACCTTAAAGCTGATTCCAAAACTCCCGTACAAATTTTTTTATTGCTTTGCTGACCAACAAGGGAGAAAAAGCAGGCTGCAGGTGCTGGATTGGGAGACGGGCCAACTCTACTGGAATTGTTTGAAAAACGCCGAAGGTGACGAAGGAATCGCCCTCCTGAAGGTTCGCCAGAAGTATTTCGACGCATTCATCACGACCGACTTGCACTTCTTTCTCGGTACCACTCGGGGGTTTCATGGCTGGGCATCCAACCCTTGGGTGATTATTGGCGTATTTCCCGCTCCCTTTGTTCTGCAGAGAACGCTGTTCTGATTATCCAGTGGCCGCGACCCCATGAGTTCCGCTCGAGAATTTCGAATACAAAGGCCCAGGGGATTCAGCGAGGGCAAATCGTCCAACTCCTAATCAGTTCAGATAGTCGAGATCCTCTGGTGTTTGAGAATCCTGAACGGTTCGACATCGATCGGTCGCCACCGCCTTGCTCAGTTTCGGCCATGGCCCGCATACGTGCCTCGGCGCGCGACTCGCCCGTAAGGAGACGGGAATTGCGTTGAAAACGCTCTATCGACGAATGCCGAGCTTAGCGATCGATCAAACCCACAGGATGACGTGGTATTGCAATTTGGGCAACCGCGGACTCGTTAATTTGCCGGTCGTTTTCTGACAGGTCTCTCTTAGCGTGGCACAGGCGCGATCGAAATTTTTAGCCATAGATTACGCCGATTAGACAGATTAATTCGGCGCAAAATCCTCGTACAAAAACGAGAATTTTGACCTTTGCAGTCTAGATTAAACGGAAAAGTGTACACGGACTCTGTCATCAGCGAGAAGCACTCAAGAAGCCAAGAATTCAAGATTCCGACAAGAACGGACATCTCGCGCCGAATTATGCATCGCACCATTCCTGAATTATTGTGCGGATTGGCGATTAAACGTCCCTTCGCCTCGCACATTCAGATTTTCGACAACCACTGTCGCCGCTTTGCCGTCCGCGCCGATAGTAAAGGTAACACCGCTCTCGCCGACTGCGTTTTCGCCTTCCGTTTTATAGGTGAATACGTCCCGGTCATAGTGCTTCAAAGGGAAAGTTAACTTGTGGGGACCCTCGATAATAGCCAGTCCGCCGCCCCCTTCGATAATCTGAATGTCTCCAAAGAAGTCGTTGGTGTAGGTTCCGAAGTATGCACTATTCGCCAGCGTGGGAGCGGGCGATGCGGGCGGTTTGGAGTAGTCCGCTCCAAGGTACACACCGACCGTCGCCGGGTCTGAATAGACCTGTTTGAAAAGCGCGAGCCAGTCGCGCGTAGCTTTCCCATATAACGCAACATCGGTAAATGTAGACGCGATCCCTTCCGCAACGCCGACTGGGCAAGCGTTGGTGAGGATGACAACACCCAAATGTTCCGAAGGGACCAGTTGCACGGTTGTTGCCGCCCCTAACGCGAATCCGCCCGAATGCCCAAGGCGCGACCGCCCTTCTTTATCGTAACGGACATTCCAACCTAACCCATAAAAGTTTGGTAACCCGTCCAATGGACTGTACCCCGTCAATATTTGCGGCGCACGTGTTACCGACAACGCCTTTTCATCGACGATTCGTTTGCCGTCAAATTGTCCATCCGCGAGCTGCAAACGCAGCCACTTGGCAAGATCGTTTACCGATGAGCTGACACCTCCGGCGGGGGATTCCTTATCGGGATCGCGCTCATACTTTTGGACCCACTTGCCGTTCTCTTGTACATGCCCAAGCGCCTTGTTCGTGCGAGCAACAAATTCGGCATAGAGCGAACTAGTGGAATACATGCCAAGCGGTCCGTACAATTTTTGCTCTGATGCGTTTTCCCAGGTCGTGTTGTAGGCCTTGGCTGCAGCAATGCCGGCTTCCGTAATGCCGAAATTGGTATACGCGTAATGCGAACGGAAACTGCTGTCGGGTTTTTGGTAGCGCAAGCGATGCAAAATTTCTTCGCGTGTGAACCCGAGATCTTCGAGCAAATCGCCGGCGTGATCCGGCAATCCGCTGCGATGCGAATAGAAGTCACGAATAGTAACTTCGCGAGTAACCCACGGATCATACATTACAAAATCGGGATCGAGATCGCTGATTTTAGAATCCCATGAGATTTTGCCTTCGCCGACAAGTTCCGCCACGACGGTCGAGCCGATGGGTTTGGACAACGATGCGAGTTGGAACACGGTGTCTGCATTTACCGGTTCGTGCGTGTTGACATTCCGCACGCCAAAACCCCCAGCATACACCACTTGGTCCTGAAACACGACGGCGATCGCGAGACCCGGAACCGCTCCTTGTTCAATCTCAATTTCGCAGAGTTTTTGGACTTCCCGCACAGCTTGGTTCATTCGCTCGGGTGTTATTTGCGTTTCCCCTCCTTGCGCGTGCACTGGCAGATGGATGAACAACAATATAAACGCCAAGAAGCTCACAAACGGTCGATCAAATTTGTTCATCGCTCATCTCCTATGGATGTGAAACAGAACACTAGCGCGCTTGAAATGCAGCAGGCAGAGCGTGCCGCTGCGGAAGATATCTTGAATGAAGGGCTCCGCAACCTTCCGAATGCGGAGACGTTACCGCTTAAACTTGACTTAGGGCTAAATGTGAAGATCTAATCGGTTATCGATCTCTCAACCGAAAGCTTGCAGCAAGTCTGCGCGGTCTTGAACCAGCTCGCCTTGGCCAGGGCGATTGTGGATTTCGAGCGGGGTTCGGTTTTGGCATGGAATCCGAGGTTTCTCGAGCAGACGGGTTACTCCGAAGACGAAATCAAATCTGCCAAGCCGGAGGACTTGTTTGCATTTGGCGCGTCTTGGTTTCCGCTCTCAGACAAGGAAGAAGGGCAGCCCGTCGACTTCATCCCCTGCGCTGTCAGGCGCTCTTTTGATGCCGACCCCGCACCAGGGTACGTCGTCAGGTCCGCCGGAAAAATCGGTTATGTGATGCTGGACTTTTCCGATTCGACGCCGGCGCAATTTGAACAGGGCCGGATCGCTGGCCGTGAGGAAGAACGAAATCGAATCATCAAAGCCTATGATGAGGAGGTTGCTTCTTCGATGATCGCGGCTCTCTTCCTGATTGAAACGGCGAAGAGCGAACTAGAGGAGG
>DASZHC010000149.1:0-5762 GCA_035938215.1 Chthoniobacterales bacterium | reverse complement strand
TTGAACGCGATTCTCGTCTCCATTGTTGTGCCATCCCTCCTGGAATTATCTCAAGCCCTGGTTTCCGACCTTATTATTCAGATCAGCGTATGCATTAAAATGGTCGGGTTGATCTGAGTAAACCTGATCGCTCACAAACCGTGCGGAAAGGCCCACAGCCCGGACGCTTTCTACTCAAATCAATTTTACCTCCGAGCCGCTTCCTAAGCGGCTCTATAGCGCGAAAATCTCACGAGCGCTTTGGCTCGTGAGATTTTCGGGCTTCACACGACAAACAGGTTCATGAAGCGGTCCACCGGCGTTGATTCCAGGCGCGCCTGATCGGAGCAGAGCGCAACGATCGAGTCTGCGTTGCGTGGTGGAATTCGGCCTCTCACATTGCGATCGAATTTCTCAAGCAGGAGAGGAATCCCCTCCTTGCGCCGCCTGCGATGGCCGATCGGATATTCCACTGCAATCCGACCGGTCTGTGTGCCATCGGTAAAAAAGACTTGAACACTGTTCCCGATCGAGCGCTTCGCCGGATCGAGGTAATCGGCCGTGAAATCCTTGTACTCCAAAACTTCCATTTTCTCCCGCAAACGATCAATTCGAGGATCGCGCGCGACGCGATCCTCGTAATCCTCAGCGCAGAGCCGCCCGAAGATGAGCGGGATCGCGACCATGTACTGGATGCAGTGGTCCCTGTCAGCCGGGTTGTGAAGCGAACCGGTCTTGTCGATGATACGCTTGCCGCTTTCCTGGGTCTCAATAATTACGCGGTCGATAGCGTTCAGACGATCTTTTACCTCCGGATGCAGCGCAAGCGCGGCTTCCACGGCGGTCTGGGCATGGAACTCGGCCGGGAACGAGATTTTGAACAGGATATTCTCTATCACGTATGTCCCAAATCCCTGGTCCGGCACCTTGAGGGGTTTGCCCCGAAACAGGGCATCCTGAAAACCCCACAATTTAGCGCTAAGGGCACCGGGATATCCCATCTCCCCGCGGAGCGACTGCAAGGCAAGGCGCACACCGCGGCTCGTGGCGTCGCCCGCAGCCCATGATTTGCGCGAACCTGTATTCGGAGCATGGCGGTAGACGCGAAGCGCGCCGCCATCGACGAAAGCGTTGGAGAGAGCGGAAATAATATCCTCGCGTGAACCGCCAAGCAGGCGCGTAACCACGCCGGTCGAAGCAATTCGCACCAGGATTACATGATCAAGGCCAACGCGATTGAAGCTGTTCTCCAAGGCAAGGATACCCTGGATCTCGTATGCCTGAATCATCGCGATCAGCACATCGCGAATCGTGAGAGCCTGCTCTCCCTCGCGAATACGCTTCCGGCTCAAGTAGTCTGCGACCGCGAGAATACCGCCCAGATTGTCCGACGGATGTCCCCATTCCGCGGCGAGCCACGTGTCGTTATAATCGAGCCAGCGCACGATCGCGCCGATGTTGAACGCGGCCTGAACCGGGTCGAGTTCGTAACTTGTTCCGGCCACGCGCGCCCCTGTTCCAGCTAGCGTCGCGCCAGGGACAAGCGGCCCGAGAAGCTTGGTGCAAGCGGGATAATTTAACGCAAGAAGACCGCAACCAAGCGAGTCCATGAGGCAAAGGCGCGCGCTATCAAGCGCTTCACGACTCGTTATCTTTTCTATACCAAGAACGTAATCGGCGATCTGCTGCAGAAGCGCATCTGGTTCAGGACGCACGGCACTCCTCGCTAGAATCCTTGAAAAGCAAAACTGGTTGCAGATGAGTCAAGTTTCTTTCTGTATCCGCGGATACTTTGTTTTTTCGTTCGTGCGCACACATTATTTTTAGCAACGCGAGATAGCGCTGTGATGGGGCGGCGGTAGGGTCCGATCTCCGAGCGGACCGTCAGCAGCGGTCGCCTTGAATTTACGACCCCACCGTAAAAACCGGTCGCCTCGGAGATGCGACCCTACCAGTCCCGACCGAGTTGATGTCTAGCCGATTGCCAATCAGTAGCTTCCACCACCAGTTCCTGAGAAGTTACCGGAGATCGACCGGCGTAAATGCACGCGGCTGAGGTCCAATGTAATCGGCATTCGGACGAATCAACTTGTTATTCGACCGCTGCTCTTTGATGTGCGCCGACCAGCCGCTGATGCGAGCTAATACGAAAATAGGTGTGAACAAAGGGGTCGGAATCCCCATGAAATGGTAGACGCACGCGGAGTAAAAGTCTGCATTTGCGAAGAGCTTCTTTTCCTCCCACATAACCTTTTCGATTTCCGAGAACACTTCAAACAAATAGCCGTCCTTCATCCTCGCCGATGGCGCCAGTCTGCGAGCTGACTCCTTATTGATCGCATTGCGCGGATCGCTCGTACGATAAACCGCGTGGCCGAATCCCATGATTTTCTCCTTTCGCGCCAGCATCTCTCTAACGCCATCAGCCGCGTCTTCGGGTGTTTTGAATTTCGAGACAAGTTCCATCGCGGCTTCGTTCGCACCGCCGTGCAATGGTCCGCGCAAGGTCCCAATCGCGCCCGTCACGCAGGAATAAAAGTCCGAAAGGGTAGCCGCACAAACTCGGGCTGCAAAGGTGGAGGCGTTGAATTCGTGTTCGGCATATAAGATCAGAGAAACATCCATACACCGTCGGTGTTCGGTGGAAGGATTCGCGCCATGCAATAGCTTGAGAAAATGGCCCGCATGGCTCTGCTGATCCGACTCCGTCTCAATCCGAGTACCTTCGTGAGCAAATCGATACCAATAGCAGAGCATCGATGGCAGGCAGGCCAGCAAACGCTCAGCAACCGCATCCTGCCGGGAAAAGCTTCCCTCGGGCTCCAGCACGCCGAGCATTGATGTGCCGGTTCGCAAGACATCCATCGGGTGGGCTGTTTTCGGGATACGTTCCAGCACCTCCTTCAGCGGAGCGGGCAAGCCCCGCGAGCCGCGGAGACGTTTCTCGAAATCTTCCAGTTGCCCTTTGTCGGGAAGTGCACCTTCAAGCATCAGATAGGCCACCTCGTCAAAGCCGGCGTTTTCAGCCAGGTCCTCGATCGCGTAGCCTCGGTAAGTAAGGCCCACGCCCTCTTTGCCAACGGTAGAAATGGCGGTGGTGCCGGCTGTTTGGCCGCGCAGACCTCCGCCCGCAACAGGGGGACTCATCGTAGTCATTGATTTTTCCTTTTCACGAACAGTTTCATCTCAGCCAAAATGAATCTTGAGAATCGAAGCGTCATCATCGAACCGATCCGATCCATGCAGTCGCCGCACTTGCGCTAACACTCCTTCAAGATCCGCATCGCCGCCGGCATAGAGATCGGCAACAAGATTTCCAAAACCTTCCAGCCCTAACAGGGACCCTCCCGTTGTGGACAGCTCGAACAACCCGTCGGTGAACACAAAAAGTTCAGCGTCTTGCGCCACCACAGCGGAACCCCCTTCATAGGTGTCGGCCTGCATCGCCCCGATCCAGAGCCCTTTGCCTTTTAGCCAAGCGACCTCCGGCAGCCCTTGCGCTCCCGGCGAAATCAGTAACGCAGCGGGATGCCCGGCCGCCGCGTAATGGATGATTCCGCTGACGCGGTCAAAAACACCGTACCAGATCGAAAAGACCTTATCGCCATGCTCATCCATCTGAAATGACCGATTCAAAGCCGAAAGCACCGACACCGGATCGAGAGGATCGCCGTCTTTAAGCGCCCTTTGCCGAAGCAAGTGAAGAATCGAGATCGCAAGCAGCGCAGGGCCTACTCCGTGGCCAACGACATCCAGCACAAAAACAACAAGGTGATCTTTATCGATCCAGAAGAAATCAAGTGCGTCGCCGCCAAGCGTCGAACTCGGCAGATACCTCCAGTCCGTTTGAACCGAGTTGCTCAAGTTGACAGGCAATTGAGATCGGACATACCTCGCCGCGTCTGCAAGTTGCACGCTGATCATTTGCTGGCTGGCCTGAAGCGCCTGGAGCGTGCGGCTCTGCTGCTCGTACAACTCCGCCTGTCGTTCCTCGAGTTCTTTTCGCTTGGAAATGTCTCGGGAGATAACCACCAGGAGCTGGCCGCGACCTTCGGTGGCTGGCAGGACCCAGCCTTGGGACTCAAGGTAAATGTAGTGTCCGGAAAAATGCCGCAAACGATACTCAATCCGTTGCCCGGCCCCCGTTCGCATTGAATCCCGAAGAGCTGCCTGCACCTTGGGCAAATCGTCGGGGTGAACCTCAATAAGCGAATTACTTCCCGCTAGATTTTCAACCGAATAGCCTAAAACGTGCGCGTAGGCCGCGTTGTTCCAGACTCGTCTTCCCTTCGAATCGATGACGGCAATCAGGTCGTCAATGTTATCGACGATCAATTCCAGCAGCCGGAGATCTGTTCCCAGCGCTTTTTCACTCTCTCCGGGTGGGAAGTCTTCAACCGTTTCGTTATTCGGTCCGAGTGAATCATCCTCTTCCAATCGCTCAATAAGCATCCCGACTTGATTCAGGATAAGCGAATGTCTGCCGGCTATCTTTTGCCGGACGCCCCGGGCGATGCGCACCCCGTCCAGACGCGCAACCGACTCGACCTCTTCGGGAATCAGGAGAAACGATTCAGTTGCTGTTTCAGAGAAAACAACATGCCGAGGCTGGATTCCCTCAAACCTGGCAAAGAACACCGGTTCGATTGTTCCTTTAGAACCCAGCACATCTCCATCCTTGAAAACAAAATCGTTGTTGCCAAAAGAGACTCGGATCATGCTTCAGTTGCCGAGATCCCGCCCCGGGGATCTACGTGCCTCACCAAACTACCTGAGCGAGCATTCCCGGTCCAGTATCCTGTCGCCGAAATAGCATGCCTTTCGCCGCAGGGCAGAATATTTTCATTACTTCAATTCCGTTCACAGCTATGATCCAGGACCCCTATGAAATCTCAGTTTGGCGTCTGCAAAAATAAAGTCGGCTGCAGTCTCGCGTACACGGGCGAGAAAGTGCCTTTGCCGCCCGATCTGAAGTGTCCGGAATGCGGCCAGGCTCTAGTGGTTGAAAATTCGAAAGCGGGTGGAACCAAGGCAATTCTCGTGGTCATGCTCCTTTTACTGCTGATCCTCGGCGGCGCCGGCGTAGCCGTTCTGATATTCAAGGACAAGATTGCTGACCTTGTGTTCCATAAACCGGCGATCGTGCAGCAATTACCTTCTCCGAGCCCGGAAGACAGCGGCGTTCGACCGATTCAATCGCCAGACCAAAATCAACCCCCGTCAAATCCATCTCCGAGCGAGCCACCGCTCAACGCGATCCCAAGTACCAATGATAAGGGCCTGAAAACCGCCCCATCTCAACCTTCTCCGACCCAGCCAGAGGAAACTGTACAAGACAAGCCTCAGAGTCCACCTGACCAGAACCAACCTCCTCCTCGTGGCGCTCCCCCAGCCGACAACAGCTCTCAGACTCGGTCAGGATCCGAACCTCCGCCAGCAGGGGGTGGTGGAGAAGTTCAGCCAGCCGTCACTCTCTCGAAAAATGAAGTAGACGCGACCCGCGAAGACGTCCTGAAGCGGATCAACGCAATGCCAAGATTCAGCGCTGAAGAAAAAAAGCGGTTAACCGAAAAGATGGAAATGGCGCGGTCAATGGACCGTCTGCTCGTGATTCGGTTTGAAACCGGCCAAACGAATGTCGGGAGATCTGCCGCGGACGAACTCATGAAACGCTTCAAATCGAAAGATATTCAGGACAAAACCAATGATCCAACGGTTGTATTTGTGGTTGCCGGCTATGCGGACTCAGCCGGTGATCCAAAGAAAAATCTGCAAATTTCCCA
>DASZHC010000148.1:0-3718 GCA_035938215.1 Chthoniobacterales bacterium | reverse complement strand
AAACGACTGTAGTCTTCGATGGTTGAAAACAGGCCGGCTCCACCCATCGGAAACTTTTTTACTCCCTCAATGACTTCAAACTCAAAATTGTCGACGGCCTGGAGTTCCCCGTTTTTTCCATGTTCATACACCTTGGCTAAGCGGTCCCGTTTGGCCTGGTCGACGCTAAAATTGGTATCCACCATCCCGAGTGGATCCAATATTCGTTCCTTGAGAAAGAGATCGAAAGGTCGGCCGCTGACGACCTCGACCACGCGCGCCAAAATGTCCGTGGAAAACCCATATTCATATGCGGTCCCAGGCTCTCGTTTCAGCGGTAGGGCGGCTAACATTTTGACGAATTCAGCCAATGACTCGGCCTTTTCTCCGCCAGCGGCTCGGTAGAGTTCGTCGATCGGTTCTCCGTCATCACCGTAACTAAAGCCCGAGGTGTGAGTAAAAAGATGATGGACGGTGATCGCGACTTCCGCCGGAATTAATTCTCGGTGTTGAGCCGTGCCTCCAGCGAAGATCTTCATATCGCTGAATTCAGGAAGATATTCCTTGATGGGATCTGATAGACCCAGTTTCCCTTCCTCAATGAGGGTCACAGCCGCCACGCTAGTGATGATCTTAGTCAAGGAATAGATCCGGACGATGGTATCGCTTTGTATGGGCAATCCGTGTTGTCGGTCGCGAAGCCCCATGGTAAAAAAATCGGCTACTTCGCCTTTGCGGATCAACAGGGTGCTGATACCGCCGTGTTTGCCTTCGTCTACAAACAACTCGATTTGCCGGTGCAAGCGTTCGAGGCGCTGAACAGAAAACCCAAGCCTCGCGGCGTCAACACTAGAAGACGTTGCAACAGTAGTCACGCGAGCACCCTAGCAGCGGTTGGCGAATAGCAAATGAAAGAGTTCGAGGAAACGAGCCAGCGGGAAATGCAGCCTATCCGCGCCTATCACCTTTCACCTATCACCTTCCCATTCCCCCCTCAGTGCGCCTGCGAAAGCTCCTTCGAGCCGCCATTAATAAAATCGCGGACAGTCCCGAGCCAAAGACCGGGTTGGTCTTGAAAAGCGACATGACCAGAATTCGGCATGATCGCGAGTTTCGAACCGGCGATCTTTTCATGCATTTCCTTTGAGAGCGACGGATCGCATTCATCATGGTCACCGCAGATGACCAACGTTGGCACTTTGATCGTGGGCAGGTGATCTACGTATTCAGCCGATTTCAGGTTGCCATCGATCACAAACTCGCCATCTGAACCCCACATCTCGCGATAGAGTTCCCAGTTCATCCCGGCGTTGTCAGTAGTCGGATCGTAGTTCGAATCGGGATGCGCCCCAAACAAAAATGGGAAATAGCCATCACCCCAAGCCAGCTTTTCGTACTCCTCAGAGTAGCGGCCGTGCTCCCAAATGGCTCCTTTACCGTAAAGACCTGCCTTCTCCAGCTCTTCGAGTCGCGCGAGCTTTTCCGGCGGCATTTGTGCCTTCTCCCGCGCCAGGATCTCGTTCATCTGTTTGGTTGAAGGGAAAGTCGACGCCAGAATTAGATGGCTCAGATTCTTCTGATATTTCAGAGCGTATGCCTGAGCTAATACACCGCCGTAGCTATGGCCTAGTAGGCTGATTTTACCGAGACCGAGCGCGGTTCGGACTGCTTCGACGTCTTCCACCATATTTTCAACCGTGTATTGATGGACATCTTCGATCCGCTCTGAACGACCGGAACCCCGTTCATCTATAAAGATGAGGCGGTTAGTTCGCGCCAAAGGCAATAACCAAGGCAGAAAATACTCGTGCGAGGCGCCGGGGCCGCCGTGCACAATCAGCAGCGGCGAACCATGGCCCATTTCGACGTAATAGATCAGCGCACCGTGTGCATCGACAAGTCCTTCCTGGAGTGGATAGACATTCGCGTTAGCTGCAGACGCCGGCGCCGCCATTCGCAGCACAACGGAAAGGAAAAAGAGCAAGGGTAGAGAACGCTTCATGGGCCGGAATGTATGCCCCATCGCGGCCGGATCGCATCAGCTTTTTCGCGGAGGCAGGGTAACCGATGGAGTAAGGGGAAGCGGAGTGATGGAGTGCTGCAATTAGTCCGGCCGAAATCCAGCGACGTCCTCTAACGGCACATTTGAAGCACAGAGTGGGCATGTCTCCGGGGTCCACAAATTGTTGGGGAGAGTGGTCAGACTTTCTAGAGGCACACCTTTGCGAACAGCAAATTCTGCGGCTGCGGTTCCCAGGGTAAGGAGGGTCCCAAGGGCAACGACGGTTGCACCGCAATTTTCCAAATCTTCAAATGTTCCGCGGACGGCTGAACCAGCGTTGATGACGTCGTTAACGATGGCAACTCGCCTCCCCCTGACAGAACCTCTCAGAGAATCGGGAAGTCGATATCCGGCTGAGAATAATCCGCTTTCGGCTGGGCGCGAGAAACGCTCTGAATAAGTGAACTCAACGTCCATTTCCATACCGACCAGAAGCGCAACGAAGGCTCCTTCCACAAGAGGCCCACAGACGACCTCGACTTCAAGCGGCAAAAGACGGGTAGCTAGTTCGGCAGCAAGAAGGCGAATCAATCTCGGCTTGAGACAGAGCAACTCGAGGTCCAGCCAAAGGTCGCCGTGATGGCCGGACTCAAGCAGAAAATGGCCGCTGCGGGCTGCCAACATATTCCGTACATCATCCCTCATACTTTCTCAGTATACGCAATAGCGGCGGAGATCTCTGCCGTCGGTTTCAGTATGAGATCACTTGTAGCTTTCGAGTCGTACGATTTCCTTATCCGACAGCTCTCTAGTACACAAACCGAACACTGCGTTTCTCGATTAGCTTAATGCCGCATTCCCATACCTCTTTGCGAGTCTGCGGTCTTGCAAGCGAGCCCGCTCCAGGCGACGTTCGGGTGGTTTTATGCCTTCGCTAGCAATGACGATTACTGTTTCCCCCGAAGATCCCCGTAGTCCCGAAGCCCAAAAGCTCTTAAACGCCTTTGTGGAAGAGGTCCGGCAGCGGTACGAATCGGCTCCCGCAGACGTTGGTTATTTCGACCCGGCGTTGGTTTCGGCGCCTAAAAGCGCCTTCTTAGTCGCGCGCGTTGAAGGTGAGGCGGTTGGTTGTGGCGCACTGGTCCCGATGGAAGATGACGTTGTCCAGATCAAACGCATGTTCGTTCTTCCCGAGCAACGCGGCCACGGTATCGCTAAAAAAATTCTCGACCGGCTCCAAGATCTAGCCCAGCAGTTCGATTACGATCGTATCCGGCTGGAAACCGGTACTAAACAACCGGAATCGATCGCCCTCTACGGCAAATCAGGCTTTTATCGGGTGCCGAACTTTCCCCCGTTTGAAACTGATAACACCGCCGTTTGTTTCGAGGAACGGATCTGAAGGGAGCTAGGAGGCGGACCGTGGAGCGTGCCTTCCCGCGGCCGCGGGGCGAGGCCGTGGTAAGCAACGGAACATCGTGGTGCACTCCTAACTTCTGACAACGCTCTATTGTTGTAACGCCTAGTTCCTGACACTCTAGAGCGCAGACCGCCGATACGCCTGTCCCGCTATCAGCCCTGTTCACCACGGCCTCGTCCCGCGGCCGCGCATGCGCGTCAACATAAGGAATTGAGTCATAGAGAGGCCAAGTTTTGAAAGAAGTTGGCGCGATCGGTTCTGAGATCGTAACGACAAAAGTAAGAGAAGTGTTGGAGCCAGTCTCTTTGGGGGGAGGC
>DASZHC010000147.1:0-3122 GCA_035938215.1 Chthoniobacterales bacterium | reverse complement strand
AGGCACCATAAATGAAGGAGTTCAAGAAGTACAAGGGGTACGAGGAGTGCAAGGAGTGGCGGAGGTTCGCAATCGTTCTCGTCCTCGGCGATGCGACGCTCTCTCGGTCGCGTTTCACCAATCACTTCTCACCTTTCACTTCTCACCCCCTCAGTGCGCCTGCGAAAGCTCCTTCGAGCCGCCATTAATAAAATCGCGGACGGTCCCGAGCCAAAGACCGGGTTGGTCTTCAAAAGCGACGTGACCAGAATTCGGCATGATCGCGAGTTTCGAACCAGCGACCTTTTCGTGCATTTCCTTAGAGAGCGACGGATCGCATTCATCATGGTCACCGCAGATGACCAACGTTGGCACTTTGATCGTTGGCAGCTGATCTACGTATTCAGCCGATTTCAGGTTGCCATCGATCACAAACTCGCCATCTGAACCCCACATCTCACGATAGAGTTCCCAGTTCATCCCCGCGTTGTCAGTAGTCGGATCGTAGTTCGAATCGGGATGCGCCCCAAACAAAAACGGGAAATAGCCATCACCCCAAGCCAGCTTTTCGTACTCTTCAGAGTAACGACCGCGCTCCCAAATAGCGCCCTTGCCGTAGAGGCCTGCCTTTTCTAACTCTTCGAGTCGAGCTAGTTTTTCCGGCGGCATCTGTGACTTCTCCCGAGCCAGAATCTCGTTCATCTGTTTGGTTGAAGGGAAAGTCGAAGCCAGAATTAGATGGCTCAGATTCTTCTGATATTTCAGAGCGTATGCCTGAGCTAACACGCCACCGTAGCTATGTCCGAGTAGGCTGATTTTGCCTAATCCAAGCGCCGTGCGAACCGCCTCCACATCTTCCACCATGTTTTCCACCGTATATTGGTGAACGTCTTCGACCCGCTCTGAACGACCGGAACCGCGTTCATCTATAAAGATGAGACGGTTCGTTCGCGCCAAAGGCAATAACCAAGGCAGAAAATACTCATGCGAGGCGCCGGGACCGCCGTGCACAATCAGCAGCGGCGAACCATGGCCCATTTCGACGTAATAGATCAGCGCACCGTGTGCATCGACAAGTCCTTCCTGGAGTGGGTAGACATTCACGCTAGCTGCAGACACCGGCGTCGCCATGCGCAGAACGACGGAAAGGAAAAAGAGCAAGGGTAGAGAACGCTTCATGAGCCGAAATGTATGCCCCATCGCGGGCCGGATCGCATCAGCTTTTTCGCAGAGGCAGGGTAACCGATGGAGTAAGGGGAAGCGGAAAGATGGAGTGTTGCAATTAGCCTGCCCGAAATCCAGCGACGTCCTCTAACGGCACATCTGAAGCACAGAGTGGGCATGTCTCCGGCGTCCACAAATTGTTGGGAAGAGTGGTAAGACTTTCAAGAGCCACCCCTTTGCGAACGGCAAATTCTGCGGCTGCGGTTCCCAGGATAAGAAGGGTCCCAAGGGCAACGACGGTTGCACCGCAATTTTCCAAATCTTCAAATGTTCCGCGGACGGCCGAACCAGCGTTG
This sequence comes from Chthoniobacterales bacterium, assembly GCA_035938215.1. Lineage (GTDB taxonomy): Bacteria > Verrucomicrobiota > Verrucomicrobiia > Chthoniobacterales > JAFAMB01 > DASZHC01. The sequence continues at coordinate 1,623 of DASZHC010000147.1, read as the reverse complement.
ATTACGTCGTTAACGATGGCAACTCGCCTCCCCCTAACAGAACCTCTCAGAGAACCGGGAAGTCGATATCCGGCTGGAAACAATCTGCTTTCGGCTGGGCGCGAGAAACGCTCTGAATAAGTGAACTCAACGTCCATTTCCATACCGACTTGAAGCGCAACGAAGGCTCCTTCCACAAGAGGCCCACAGACGACCTCTACTTCAAGTGGTAAGAGACGAGTAGCTAGTTCGATCGCAAGAAGGCGAATCAATCTCGGCTTGAGACAGAGCAACTCGAGGTCCAGCCAAAGGTCGCCGTGATGGCCGGACTCAAGCAGAAAATGGCCGCTGCGGGCCGCCAACATATTCCGTACATCATCCCTCATACATTCCCAGTATACGCAATAACGGCGGAGATCTCTGCATTAAGCCGGCATACAGTCGGTTTAGATATGAGATCACTTGTAGCTTTCAAATCGTACGCTTTCGTTATCCGACAGCTCTCTAGTACACAAACCGAACACTGCGTTTCTCGACTAGCTTAGTGCCGCATTCCTATACGTCTTTGCGAGTCTGCGGTCTTGCAAGCTAGCCCGCTCCAGGCGACGTTCGGATGGTTTTATGCCTTCGCTAGCAATGACGATTACTGTTTCCCCCGAAGATCCCCGCAGTCCAGAAGCCCAAAAGCTCTTAAACGCCTTTGTGCAAGAGGTTCAGCATCGGTACGAATCGGCTCCCGCAGATGTTGGTGATTTCGATCCGGCGTTGGTTTCGGCGCCTAAAAGCGCCTTCTTAGTTGCGCGCGTTGAAGGTGAGGCGGTTGGCTGCGGCGCATTAGTTCCGATGGAAGATGACGTGGTCGAGATCAAACGCATGTTCGTTCTTCCCGAGCAACGCGGCCGCGGTATCGCTAAGAAAATTCTCGACCGGCTCCAAGATCTAGCCCAGCAATTCGATTACGATCGTATCCGGCTGGAGACCGGTACCAAACAACCGGAATCGATCGCCCTCTACGGCAAATCAGGCTTTTACCGGGTGCCGAACTTTCCCCCATTTGAAAGTGATAACACCGCCGTTTGTTTCGAGAAACGGATCTAGCAGGAGCTAGGAGCTGGAATCTGGGAGCTAGAAGAGGTGACGCAATTGGCGAAGCCCGTTTTAGCCGCGAAGCGGCGGCTTAGGAATAGTCCGGCGGCTGCCGGACGAAGCCCTAGGAATCCATCCGTAGACGGTCTAGCGCTGAAGGCGCGAAAGAGATATCGAGCACCGTTTGATCCAACGCGCTTTGCCGAAACTAGTCGCTCCGTTGAGCCGCGCTTTCAGCGCTCGTTGCATTTTGTCTCGATTCCAAGGGCTTCGCCCGGCAGCCGTGGAGCGTGCCTCGCTTGCGAGGCCGTGGTAAGCAAGGCTAAGGATAGGGCAGACTCACCGTTATGCCGCGCTCTTGGGCATGAAGAGGCACAGGTCCTAACATAAAGCGCAGACAGAAGTTAGGCGTGTATCACGATGTTCCCCTGCTCACCACGGCCTCGCAAGCGAGGCACGCTCCACGGCTCTCGCCTCCTTTCAACGAGCGGCAAAAAATCCGTCGATCTGTACCTGTCCGAAGCGCAAATTCGCAGTTACGATCAGAGGTACACACTA
>DASZHC010000146.1:0-9669 GCA_035938215.1 Chthoniobacterales bacterium | reverse complement strand
AAAATCGGATAGCTGTCGCGCGACGCGATTTCAATAACACCGTCCAGCGTTACAATGCTCAGGTCCGTTCATTTCCCACGGTGATTTACGCCGGGTGGTTTGGATTTTTGCCCAAACCGTATTTTCAAAGTGTGGCAGGTGCTGAAGCCGCGCCGACAGTAAACTTCCCCTCGTTCGGCCCAAGTCCTAAATAGGAGCAGTGCTGGCACTGATGCCCTTGAGAGCTTAGATTCGCTCTGTGGATTTCATCCAAGCTTTCTCAGCATCCATGCGTCGAACCACCTGCGGGTGGAATTCGGGCGCGCGACGCCTGTTTGCCGGAGCCGCTTTTCTTGCCGTTTTCGCGTCAGTGCTGCTCCGGTCGATGGCGGCTGAAATTCCGCCCAAACCGACGCGGTATTTCAATGACTATGCCAGGCTGGTGCGTCCGGAAACAGCCCAAAGGCTGAATCAGCAGCTTGCCGGCTTCGAGCGCCAAACCTCTAATCAGATTCTGGTCGTCATTTATCCCAGTCTACCGGGGGATTCCACGGTTGAAGACTTCGCCCAGGATGCCTTCAGGGCATGGAAGCCGGGGCAGCAGAGCCGCAACAACGGCGCGATCCTGTTCATGTTTGTAAAGGATAGAAAACTGCGAATACAGACCGGTTACGGCCTTGAGGGCGCGCTGCCCGATGCTATCTGCAAAAGAATTATTTCCGATCAGATTGCCCCTCGATTTCAGATCGGTGATTTCGACGGGGGGTTGAGCGCAGGCGTCAATGCGATGATCGCCGCGACCCGCGGCGAATACACCGGCAATGGTCGAACGGTCGCGGAGACTCGGGCTGAGAGGCGCCATGGCGAGGAGAGCTTTTTGGATTTGGCCATCTTTCTGGCAGCAATGGCATTTATCGGCATCTTCTGGATTCGAGCTGCCCGTCGTGGAACGCTGTATACTTCCAGAACTCGAGGGCCGGGTGGTACCTGGTGGATTGGCGGAGGTGGGCTAGGCGGTGGTGGCGGATTTTCGGGTGGCGGCGGGGGCGGCGAGGGTGGGGGCGGTTTTTCGGGCGGTGGAGGGGATAGTGGGGGTGGTGGCGCCAGCGGCGGCTGGTGAAAATGCAGGAGGAAAAGCGTGAAAACGCGCCATTTTTTGAATTCAGTTGACCACGATAAGATTGTTGCTGCAATCTCCAAAGCTGAGAAGGGTACAACGGGAGAAATCTGCGTATTCGTTAGCCGGCACAATGTCCCGAACGCGCTTGCGGAAGCAACACGTTGCTTCAAGAAACTCAAGATGGATCGCACTGCATTGCGGAACGACGTCTTAATTTTTGTTGCGCCGCGTTCACATAGTTTCGCAGTCGTCGGGGACGTCGGTGTTCATACGAAGTGCGGCGACCAATTCTGGGACGAAGTGGTCGAAGCGATGCGGGATCGCCTTAAGCGCGGGGAATTCACGGATGCCCTTTTGGACGGTATCGAAAGAGTTGGCTCTTTGCTTGCCGACCACTTTCCGTCTGTGCATGGAGCAGTAAAACGTCCATCTGGTGGGGTTGTGGAGGAGTAGACGGATGCCTCCGATCCGAATTCTGACGGCTGTCCCCATTTGCGATGGGCACGATAGCGCGATCAATACGATCAATCTCGAGCTGATCCGCCACGGAGTTGAGGTCATCTACCTTGGGTATCATCGCTCGGCGAAAGACATCGTCCGTGCGGCGATCCAGGAAGATGTTATTGCGATAGGCCTGTCGAGCTACAACGGCGGGCATGTGGAGTTTTTCGCGGAAGTTGTCGATCGTTTGGAATCCGCGCGATTGCAACCCCGCATCAGCGTTTTTGGAGGAGGGGGCGGGACAATCACGCATGAAGACGCGAAAATTATGCATAAACAGGGAGTTACCCGAATCTTCTTTGCTGGAACTCCGCTCGAGGAGATCGCCGGATATGTTCGCTCTGAATTCGGCAATGTTTCGCAATCTGCCTACCCGTCCGGCGCGGAAGCGCTTGACCAGACTCTCGCGAGGGATCTGACACTCGTCGAACAGGGACCCGACCGCCCTACCCCAGGGAGACCTGTCAAGCGCTCAAAAGTAATCGGTTTTACCGGGCCGGGCGGGGCTGGAAAAACGACCGTCATCGACGAACTGGTTTTAAGATTTCTGCGCTCGCAACCGGCGGAAAAGCGTTTGGCAATCCTGTCTCATGATCCCAGCGTCATCAGTTCCGGGGCGCTGCTTGGGGATCGAGCCACGATGATTTATTCCCAGAACGATCGTGTTTTCATGCGAAGTATGGCGACACGGGGAAAGGCTGGCGGCTTGAGCGCTTCATCCGAGCACGCCCTGCAGTGCATGATCGCATTGGGTCTTTTTGAATCTATACTGGTTGAAACGGTGGGCACGGGTCAGGAGGCGGTGCCGTTTGGCATCCGGAGGTCGCTGGCGGACAAGGTCGTGCTGATCTTGTCACCGGATTACGGGAGCCCTCTGCAGCTTCAAAAAATCGCGATGCTCGATGTTGCCGACGTTATTGTCGTCAACAAATCGGATCTGCAAGGAGCACGAACCGCCGTTGCCGAAATTGAAGCGAGGATTCGGGGAAATCAGAAAAAGCAGACTTTGATCCGTACCCAGGCGAATAGGCACCGCGATCCGGGAGTCGATCGACTTTTCAATTCTCTCTTTGCTGACTAGACTAGCCACGCCCCACCTGAGACCGGCGAGATGTAAGTGGACTCGCAAGCGAATCGCGTTTCCAGGCAAGCAACTCGGAGATCTGCCCTACAGCGGGTATATACCGCGCGGACCTATTTCACCGTGGCGGCTCAGCGGGAGCTTCGCCCTACCGGGTGACGTTTCCCTGGCAGGTCATCGGTAGGGCGAGCCTCCTGGCGAGCCGCTTATAGACTTATGCCGACCAAATTATCTTTTGCCCATTAACAGTGGGTGAAAGTCCCTGTCGCGTAACAGCCGAAGAGAGTTAATCTTCGTGAGGAAATCGGATCGACTTATGAGTTCACTGAGACAAATTGTCAGCGCGGTCGAAGATTATCGAAAGCTCGTGGCAGCCAAGGTTCGAACCGCTCGCAGCGATCAGCGAGTGGGGCAGGAGCTCCTCGCAAGGTGGCGTGAGGTAAAAGAGCGGATCGGAACCACGGTGACGCCCACAGGTCTGAGACTGCCGCGCCTTGCACTGCCCGAAATGGATGACGCTGGCGAAATTGCCCGTTTTCTTCTCGAAGAGGGCCTGCCCGGTGAATTTCCTTTCCTCACGTCGGCGTACGCCGAGCAATATCTGGAACCTGCAGCGCCGGCGCCGAATGGCGAGGTAACGAATAAGCCGGATCCAATCTCGGAGGAGCCAACGCGACTTTTCGCAGGCTTGGGGTTGGCGGAAGACACAAACGAAAGATTTCATTACTTATCGCGGAATCAGCGAAACAAGCGTCTAAGCACGGCATTCGACGGTCCCACATTGTACGGGACCGGATCGGCAGCGGATGGGGTTCTGGGGAAAATCGGGGAGGGGGGTGTATCGATCGATACGCTTGAAGACATGGAGCGCCTATATGCGGGATTTGATCTGGATCAGCCCAATGTTTCGGTCTCGATGACAATTTCCGGTCCAGCTCCGATTCTTCTTGCGATGTACATTGGGGCGGGGAAGCGCCGCTTCGGTCCAGATGTCATGCCTAAGCTGCGGGGTACAATTCAGGCTGATGTCTTGAAAGAAATTCAAGCGCAAAACGAATTGATATTTCCGATCGATGCGTCGTTGCGGTTCCTGGCGGATATGGTGGATTTCTGCTCGAAAAAGATGCCGCGTTGGTACCCGATATCGATCAGCGGGTACCACATTGCGGAGGCCGGCGCAACCCCGGTGCAGCAAGGGGCGTACACCCTCTCAAACGGTTTTGCGTACGTGGAGTATTTTCACAGTCGGGGAATGGATGTGAACGTCTTCGGGCCCCGGCTCTCCTTTTTCCTGGATTGCGGTTTGGACATCGAATATCTGGCCCTTGCCCGGGTTTGTCGCAAGATCTGGGCAATTGGAATGCGAGATGTATTTGGCGCGGACAGGCGAGCCCAACTATTCAAACTTCACACACAAACGAGCGGTCGTTCGCTGATTGCGGCAGATTGGCGCAACAATCTTACGCGTACTGCGGTCGAAATAGTGCTGGCGTGCATGAACGCGACGAATTCCTGCCACAGCAATTCAGCCGACGAACCGTTTACCACCCCCAGTGAGGAATACGCGAGATACGCAGCGCATGCCCAGTCAATCGTTCTGGAGGAAAGCGGACTGTTCAAGCACATGATGAATACGCTCTCGGGATCGCCGGGAATGAAAATCGTCGGCAATGCGATGGAAGATGCGATTCTTGAGGAATTTCGTAATATTGATGAACAGGGCGGGGTCGTCGGGGCTGTTGAGCGTCGCTATCAGCGAAGCCAGATTCAGGCGTCAAGCCATATCCTGGAGCGCCAGATCTATGGAGGAATTCGACCCTTGATTGGGCTCAATCGCTACGCTGATCCGGATGAATCCTGGCCGGAAGTGCCTATGATCCGTACCTCGCGTGAAAAGAAACAACGCCAGCGCGAACGATTAGATGACTTTGAACGACGCCATGCCGGTGAATCCGAACGCTGCCTCGACCGGCTATCCAAAGTCGTTGAAAGCGACGAGAACGTTTTTGAAGAATTGGTCAAAACAATCGAGCATTGTTCGCTTGGCCAGATCACCGAACGGCTCTGCGACCTCGTCGGAAAATTTCGCCCTATGGTTTGATTGGGGCAATCCGCAGTCTCAGGTGAAGTAATAACGGGTCAGATGAAAAAATATGGGGGCGGCGAAACAGAGAGAATCAATTCGATCCATGATCCCGCCGTGTCCTGGGATGCTTGTGCCGTAATCTTTCACTCCACGGTCGCGCTTGATAGCCGACATGACCAACCCTCCCCAAAAACCCATCAAAGCAATAATCAGCGACATGTTAGCTGCTTGCCAAGGAGTAAACGGCGTGATCCACCAGAGCAAAGTTCCGACGAGGACTGCGCTTGATAAGCCCCCCACAAAACCTTCCACAGTTTTGTTGGGACTTACCTCAGGCGCGATGGGATGACGACCAAAACACTTTCCGAAAACGTATTGTAGGACGTCACTGAACTGGACGACGGCGACCAGGAAGAAGAGAAGTTCCCCGCTCTCTCCCTGGTACCCTTGAATCTTGAGGCTCAGGAGCGCAGGCGCATAGCTGACGAAATAAACGCATACCATCAGGCCCCACTGAATTTTGGATGTTCTGGCCAGGAATTCCCTGCAATCCCCCGCGATCACGTTGCGGATCGGAACAAGCAAATAGGCATACACCGGGATGAAAATGCTGAACAAACCGTACCAGCGAATTCCGATCAATAAGTATTGCAAAGGCGTGATCACGAAGAACGCCCAGAAAAGCGCGCGGTGATCCCCACGTTGCGTCGGCGTCAGGGTTATGTATTCCCGCAACGCCAGAAATGAAACGGCTGCAAAGAGCAGAAGGGATGCGATTCTGCCGATGGCGATTGCGACGAAGAAGATGATTGCCATCACCCACCACGCGCGAATACGCGCATTGAGGTTTTGGACAACCTCCCGCCCCTTATCGCTCTTGGTCCGCAACTTGAGGATATGACCGATGATCGACGCGACTATCAAAAGGGCGAATACGCCCCCAACCATTGCCCTCAACCTGAAATCGAGGCCATGCATGGTCACGTACGCGAACAGTTCTCGACAGCTGTGCGTGCTCGGATAAGAAAGGCATTTTTAGATTCCGCCGGTTGGACTCGGATTGGTTTTCCGACAATAACCGAGCAGAGCAGCGGGATTGGCAAAAATTCGCCTTTAGGGAGAATACGGCTCGCATTGTCAATATACACCGGCACGAGGTCAACCGTTGGCATAGCCCGGCCAAGATAATAAAGACCGCTTTTGAACGGCTTCATCTCCGGATCGGTCGTCCGTCCCCCTTCCGGAAAGATGATCAGCGATTCGCCAGCCTTCAGGATAGCGACAAGTGCGGTAAGCGGATTGTTCGAGCGCGTGACTTTTTGTCGTTCGATCAGGACCCCTCGAAATACGAAGTTCGCCAGGAAAAAACGAATGCGCCCCTTCTGCCAGTAGTCACTAGCGGCAACCGGGCGAACGGTCCGGCGAGCCTCTCGGGGCAAAATCGACCAAAGCACCAGGAAATCCAGATTGCTCGTGTGATTGGCAAAATAAACGCGCTGCGTGGAGTCCGGCCTGCAGCCGATCCATCGCGCCTGAACTCCAGAGAAGAGCCGTATACTTTTTGCCAACAGCTCCGCGATCATGTGACTTTCAACTGTCGAGCAAGCCGGCTTGTCCTGCGCATACAGGTTATCAGGGTCCCGAGACCTATGATGATGAGGAAAGCGAAAATGGATTGAGGCGGCATCTGCAGCGATTTTTCACCCGCACCGAGTAAACAGGCAAGTGTCAGGAGAAACATGCGTTGCTGCTTCGCCTGCGGTCCGCAAAAGTCCTGCGGATATCCACGGCGTGCGCCAAACGCCCTTATATACGCCGTGCCTACGGCGAGGACGGCTGCGATCCATCCGATAGCGACTCCGAACTCGCCATGGTGCGCGGCGTATCCGGCTGCGGCCAACAACAATACGTCGGCGATTCGATCTGGAAATTCATTAAACAATTCTCCGATCTTCGTCTGGCGGCCACCTTCGACCGCGATCAACCCGTCGACCAGATTGGCAAGCAACCGCAATTGGATGCATGCCGCAGTGCCTATCAGCGGCCACGGGGTTGTTGCGCCAAGTGCTTCCCAGACGAGCAAAGCGGCGCCGGTCGAAGCGGAGACCACGCTCAGGACCGAGACTTGATTCGGGCTTACACCCAGGCGGGTGAGTACTAGCGCAAGCGTCTGGACCAATCGCGCCGAGCGGGTCTTGATTGGACGCCGATCCAAAGCCCTATCGTCCTGGCCGGGACGAGCGTCCGGAGAGGGGTCTGTTAGATTCTGCACGAGCGTGCCATAGCTCTATTATCAATCCTGGCAACGGGTCAAGTTAGTCGTGTGTTTAATGATGCTTGGTCGAAAAAATCTTGCTCATCCTGATCTCGTGACTTCCAAACGGGGCAGGACGATCGTTACGCGTTGCCGCGCCATGGCGGCGACAATGGGGCTTGACCGGGGCGGGACAAACTTTTAAATTCTGGCAAACGTTTGCGCAGGTGGCGCATCCGACTAATTCAACTCTTATCCCTCTGGAACGAAACCCTCTGTACTGATGTCTTTCAACGCAGCGGAGTTCTTCCCCCCCAAACCATGAATTTCATCTCCCTTCAAAAACGTTCGTCCCGGTCCACACAACATTGTCTCGGTTCACATGGACCCTCCAGAAGAACGGCTGCAAAGGTCTTTCAGAAGGCCTGTGTCACGGCACTCTTCGTCTCCGTCCTTCCGGTTCCCGGCATTCGATCCGGCGTGGCTGCTGACGCCAAAAAGCCGGTGGTCGCTCTGGTCATGAAGTCGCTGGCAAATGAATTCTTTAAGGATATGCAGGAGGGAGCGATAAAGCATGTCGCACAACGTGGTGATCTCACGCTCCTTCCAGTCGGGATGCATTCCGAGACCGATATAGACACTCAGGTAAATGCCGTTGAAAACTTCATTACAAAGAAAGTCGATGCGATCGTCATTGCGCCTGCCGATTCGCGTGCATTGGTTGCACCGCTTGCCCGTGCCATCAAGGCGGGAATTGTTGTCATCAATATTGATGTGGCGCTTGACGAACAAGCGAAGAAACAGGCTGGGATCTCGCTCGCGTTCGTCGGTCCGGATAACCGAGCCGGAGCCAAGATGGCCGGTGATGAACTCGCTAAGGCTTTGGGCGAGGGGGGCAAGGTAGTGATTGTTGAGGGGAACCCTGGAGCGGATAACGCTCTGCAGCGGAAGCTGGGATTTAATGATGCGGTTAAGGCCGGCAAACTCGAATTGATTGATTCGCGAACGGCACACTGGGAAACCGAAGAGGCGAATTCCGTTTTTTCCAGTATGCTGACGGCACATCCCGATATTCAGGGCGTCATGGCTGCGAATGACTCGATGGCGCTGGGCGTGGTGAAGGCGATCGATGCCGCTGGAAAATCCGAAAAGATCAAAGTTGTAGGATTCGACAACATCCCGGCAGTACAGCCGTTGTTGAAAGAGAAAAAGCTGCTCGCAACGGTGGACCAGTTTGGTAGCCAGCTGGCCGCGAGCGGAATTGACTATGCCATGAAAGCGCTCGCGGGTGAGAAGCTCAGCGGCTGGATCAAAACACCAATCAAGTTGGTCACCGCTCCGGGATCCTGAACCGAGAGAAAAAGCGGTTGCTCGCGGACAGGTCCGAATGGAGCCCATTCTTGAGCTTGACGGGATCGTAAAGCGTTTCCCGGGCGTGACGGCGCTCGACGGCGTGAATCTATCGATAGCCGACGGGGAGATTCACGCGCTTGTCGGTCAGAACGGTGCCGGCAAATCCGCGCTTATCAAGGTGTTGTGCGGCGCTCATCTGGCTGATGAAGGGGAGATGCGCTTTCGGGGAGCTCCATATCAACCTCGGACTCCGTTCGATGCGCTCCATGCAGGGATTCGCGTGGTGTACCAGGAGTTTAATCTGCTTCCCTATCTTTCGGTTGCGGAAAATCTCTTGTTTGAAAGGCTTCCCAGCCGATTTGGAGTCCTGCTCGATCGTCGGGCGCTTGAACGTCGCTCTGCCGAACTCCTTAAGAAGGTCGGCCTTGATATTGATCCTGGAGCGAGGGTTGAACGCCTCGGCATCGCCCAAAAGCAGCTCCTTGAAATTGCCAAGGCGCTTTCGTCCACCGGCAGGCTGCTGGTTTTGGATGAACCGACCGCAACGCTTACGCCCCGGGAAGTGGCGCGGTTATTTGAGATCGTCCGGGCGGCTCGTGCTTCCGGCGTAGCGGTGATCTATGTCTCGCATCATCTCCAGGAGATCTTTGAGTTGTGTGACCGGGTGACCGTCCTTAGAAACGGGCGCCTGATTGGCACTTTTCCGGTTGCGGCTACAGCTGCTCCCGAACTCGTTCGAATGATGGTCGGGCAACGGCTGGAAGCAACGACACGTGAGATCGGAGCGGCCGCAGACACCTCAAATGTCGGATTCCCCAGTGCCCGCGCGCCGGCTTTACGAATACAAAGGCTTCGGGTCCGCAACAGCACTCGAGAGGTGTCGTTTTCTCTCGACTATGGGGAGATCGTTGGCGTAGCCGGTTTAGTTGGTTCGGGTCGCACCGAAGTTCTTCGAGCGATTTTCGGTGCAGACCCGAGAGACGGTGGAGAGATTTATTTGAGCGGACGCCGAGTCGAATTCCGGACCCCGATCGACGCCGTGCGTAATGGAGTCTGTCTGCTTACGGAAAACAGGAAGGATGAAGGCCTTGTGCTTGCGATGCCTGTGCGGGTTAATGTTACCTTGAGTGACCTCGCGCGCATTTCACGAGCCGGTTTCTTGCGTGGTCAGATGGAGCGCGAAATGACCGATCATTCGATTCACGAACTTGATATCCGGCTTCGATCTGTTGAGCAGACAGCGCGCGAGCTTTCCGGTGGAAATCAACAAAAGGTCATCATTGCGAAATGGCTCT
>DASZHC010000145.1:0-7687 GCA_035938215.1 Chthoniobacterales bacterium | reverse complement strand
GAAAATTCAGCAGCGTAGCCGCGATGCCAACGACGATGATGATAAACACCAGCAACCTGCGGATCATCTGGACGCGGGTCTCGATTCTCCGACGCCTGTACGCGTCGTACTGGAGAACCTCCTGTCTTGACGTCATCATCGATTCCACCGCCAAAACCGTTTGGATCAAGAGCACTGTATTGGCGATAACGCCGGCGGTGGAAACGATCTGGTAACACGCTTTCTCAGCAAAATCAGGAAGCCGAAGGATATAGATCGTCGCCAATGCCGCGCAGAGGAGAACGTTGTACTGTAGCGCCTTTCCTAGCACCGGAAACGCTCCGTAATACCATCGGCTCGGCGATCGTTGCGTAAACCCGATGAGCCAGTGCTGTACGAGACGAACAATCCGCAGGCAAAAGCCGAGCGCAGCCGCAAAATAACCCAATCCGGCAATTTTCGCGGCGACAGCGAAAGTTGGAAAGCCGCCAACCGCAAAGCCGATATGCGGAAGAATCGGAGCCGCGGCAAAAAAGGCTCCCGAGAAGATGAAAATCCCCGTTAACGCTTTTCTTAACGCAAACAGGATCCCATTGCGCCAGTAACGCTCCGTGATCGGTTTGACGCGCCCCAGGGAGTGGAACCTGAATATGACAAGGCGCGCCAATCCGGCCAGCGCGCATCCGGCAATGAATGTCAAAAGAAGCAGAAGAATTTTAGCAGGCGTAATCCCAAAAAGGATCGGTTGCCAGCTCCATCCTCCAAGCACGCTGCTGAACTGCAAAGCCAAAACATCGGTATAGTTGGAAAACCGCTCGGCAAGATTCTGAAGGGTTGAAACAAATTGAGTACGAGCGTGTTGGACCACCGGAACCTCCGCCGGGACATCCTGACCCTGCGTCGTAACCGCTATCCCGGGAACCGTTCCCCAGAACAGAACGATGATCGTGCTAATCCTCAGGACCCAGAGTCGCAAATACAGAAGTGGAGACCGAGGCGGACAATTCACCCCGCAAAAGCTATTTTTGAAGCCGATCAAATTGATTCTCGAGCACAGCACCGACCGCTGCCGCAAATGCTGTCTCGGGTGATGACGCTTCCGGACTGACGAACCTGGCCGCAGCGATAGCTGCAGCGTTTCCGTGACGCATCGCCACACCCGCCCCTGCCCACGATAGCATCTGCACATCGTTCTCACCGTCGCCAAACGCCAGCACCTCTTCGGCGCGTACGCCTAACTCCGCTGCAACTTTAGCTAGCGCGGTGGCCTTATTAATACCGCGCGGCATGAATTCGAGATTCTCTCTTTCCGTCGAAAGCAGGTCGACCTTTTCGCGATACCGCTCCGCCATCCGGGGACGAGCTTTCCCCAATATTAATGGATCCCCGTACCAGACAATCTTCAGGGCCCGCCTTCCGTCGAGTTGACCCAGATCGGCTAGCGTTTCCGTCTTCTCGCCGACACGCGATTCATAAAGCTCGATCCACTCGTTATTCCTTTCGGCGACATACAAATGGTCCAGGTGATAATAAATCACTCGCACACCTGCGTTTGTTCCCTCTTTCGTGATCTCTCGCGCAACCGTCTGCGGGAGGAAATGGGCCTCGATAACATTGCCGCTTTCTCCATCACGGATCAGACCTCCCTGGCAGGCAATTATCGGTCCGTCCAATTCAAATTGGCGTTGGAAACGAATGCTGTTTTGATGACGCCGGCCGGAGGCAATCACCACCTTCACTCCGTTCGCGTTCAACCTGCGCACAGCAGCAGCGTTTTCTTCACTGACTTTCTTATCCGGACCCAGGAGGGTTCCGTCCAGATCAATCGCAGCCAACCGATACGGAAAGTTCATTCAGACTCAATTTTGGGGTTCAGGGAATGATGAGACTTGATTCCCGAGAAGAGCGAACCTCGCGGGATCCTACCGATGCCCCGCAGTTCACACAAAGATAGTCATATATTTCCCTGTCCGGCAAAATCAATAATAGCCTTTCCCGGACCGGATTGGTTGTACGGCATTTCTGGCAATAGAGCGACGAGGCGCGAAGTGACTTAAATTGATTCATGACCTGTGGAATCCAATCGGAGACATATGAGCTTCCGCTAAGGTTGGCTCAAGGAGCAGAAACGTCAACGCGCGATCTTCCGCTCATAGACCCTTCATCGCGGCCGTGAACATGGGGGATTGGTATCCGCCAAGTCAAATTACCCATTGCTCTATCTCGAAATAGCAACGGTCTCAGCCTCGTTTGTTGCATCGATTAATGCGCGAAGCCGCCCAAAGTTGCGCCGGTGCGGAGTCGCAACCAAACGGGGCAGTCGGAACAACTCGGGCTCGTTCTTTTCCTGCTTAAGTGCCGCTCTGGCTCGGATCGGTGCCCCCTCAAAAAGATCTGAAAACAATTCATTAAGATGCGCGATAGCGTCCGGAGTCAGTTGCCTCTGCAACCTGATGACAAGCTCCGGCCCGACCCATCGATAGGAATGGAAGTTGCCATAGAAAGCGAGAACCTCGCCAACCGCATCTTCTACGTTATCGGTGATACGAAACAGATTCAAATCCTCAGGCGAGATCAATCCCTCTTTCAGAAGATGCCTCCGCAGGAACTCGGTCCAGCTTTTCCAATAGGTTCCTTCTTTTTTGTCGATCAGAATGACCGGGATAATCCTGGCTTTCCCGGTCTGCATGAGCGTTAAGCATTCAAACCCTTCGTCCATCGTGCCGAAACCTCCTGGGAAGAGAGCGATGGCGTGGGTTTCCTTGATAAAATTAACTTTTCGCGTAAAGAAATAGTTGAAATTAACAAGTTTCGGATCGCCCTCGATAGTTTCATTGGCCTTTTGCTCGAACGGCAGGCGGATATTCAAGCCGAAGCTGTTTTGGCGTCCCGCGCCCCGCTGGGCTGCGCCCATGATTCCATCCCCGCCGCCGGTGATGATCATGAATCCGCTCTCGCGCATCAGGCACGCAAACCGTTCCGCAGCCCGGTATTCTTCTGTGTTCGAGTTAGTCCTCGCTGAACCGAAGATTGCGATTTTGCGGCTACCCTGGTAGGGGGCAAATACCTTGGAGGCGAGACGAAGTTCCTTCAGTGAACGATTGATCAGCTTTAAATCTGCAACCGGGACAGCGTCGCTACCCATCCGCAAAGCCGTCACAATCATTTCTGCGATGAGGTCGTGCGAATCCCGAACCCCCCAATCGGCTACGAGCTTTTGGATCCGGCTATCGAACTCTGGATTTCCGGACGACGAAAAAGATGTCTGAAGCGCATGAATACCGCCGGCTGTAAAATCTTGCACGAGCAGATCTAGATCGAGAACAGAAGCTTGTCCAGAGGGTTCGAGGTCTCCCTGCGCCGACGGAGCGGACGCCCTCCAGAAAATCGGCCGGCAAGGGCCCCTGGTTCGTCGCAACACGGTTCACCGTTCACGGTTCGCCGTTTGGCGTTCGCGGCAACTCCGTGACTTCTGCCTCCTGCCTTCTGCCTCCTGCCTCCTGCCTCCTGACTTCTGCCTTCTGTATTCTGACCTTCTGTCTCCAGTCTTCTTTTCCCATTCCCCTCCGGCAGCAGATGTGTTATTTGCTGCGATTCTCTCATGATAGTCATCCTCAAACCGGGAACGGCAAAAGAACAGATTTCGGAGGTAGTTCAAGAAGTCCAGAAACTCGGATACACTCCCCATCCAATCTACGGTGAGCTCCAGACGGTCATTGCAGCGATTGGAGACGAGCGGACCCACCATACCCTTGAGTCCCTCACTGTTCTTCCGCAGGTCGAGCGCGTTTTACCCGTCCAAAAGCGCTACAAACTCGTTAGCCGGGAATCCAAGACCGAGAATACCGTCGTAGACGTCGACGGAGTGCTGATAGGAGGAGATGACTTTGTCGTGATGGCAGGCCCGTGCAGCGTAGAATCCGAAGCACAACTAATGGCCACCGCAAGAGCCGTGAAAGCCGGAGGCGCGCGAATTTTGCGCGGAGGCGCTTACAAACCGCGAACTTCTCCCTACGAGTTTCAGGGTCTGGGCCGCGAAGGACTGCGGCTGCTCGACCTCGCGAAGAAAGAAACCGGGCTGAAGATCATCACAGAGGTGCTGAGCGAGCGGGATGTCGAACACGTCTGCGACACGGCAGACGTTCTACAGGTGGGCGCCCGAAATGCTCAGAATTTCCAGCTCTTGATCGAATGCGCCAGAAGCAGAAAACCGATCCTGCTGAAGCGCGGGATGAGCGAACGGATCGAAGAATGGCTCCTGGCCGCCGAATATATTCTCTCGCAAGGCAATCCAAACGTTTTGCTGTGCGAGCGCGGCATTCGGACATTTGAAACTTACACGCGTAACACGCTGGATCTGGCAGCGGTGGCAATTGCCAAAAAGGAATCGCATCTCCCAGTCATCGTCGATCCGAGCCAGGGATGCGGACGTGCCGATCTCGTAAAAGTATTGTGCCGTGGCGCAGTAGCGATCGGAGCCGACGGCTTGTTGGTCGAGGTCCATCCACATCCCGCGGAAGCCCTAAGCGACGGGCAGCAACAGGTTGATTTTGAGGTATTTTCCCAGTTAATCTCTGAATTGGGTCCGTTTCTGAATGCAACCGAACGAAAACTCGTCTAAAATCCCTGAAAAGCAAAACCGGTTGCTGATGAGTCAAGTTTTTTCCGTATGCGCGCATTTATCGTCGGGTGGTTTTGCTTTTCAAGGATTCTATAGCGAAGCCGCGTCGCCCAAGCGGCGTTGCTCCCAGCGCGTCGTTTATACCCTTACCTCTCGCTGGTCAGAGGGGCAGCCTCGCTAGGGAATGAAAGTACATTCGGGCTTACTATGAACCTCGGTGCTTTTCATACGCATGAGCCGCGCGTTTGATGTAGCGATTATCGGCGGGGGACCCGCCGGAAGTTCAGCGGGTACGCTTCTCGCGCAGGCGGGTCGAAGCGTCGTGATTTTCGACAAAGAAAAATTCCCGCGGTTCCGGGTAGGCGAGTCCATGTTACCGACCAGCCTCAATACCCTCGAGCGCATGGGGGTGATGCCGAAAATCGATGCAGGCGGATTCCTGATTAAACATGGAGGCGAAATTGTTTCCGCGTGCGGAAAACGGGTTCGATTCTATTTTCGCAACGGGCTGAACGCGAAACGCGCAACCGCATACCAGGTCCTCAGGTCCGAGTTTGATAAAATCCTTCTTGACCATGCGGCCGCATCCGGATGCGACGTACGCGAGCAGACGCCTATTGGTTCTTTTGAAATCGACGGCGAGGGAGTAACGCTCCATCCCGGAGACGGCAAAGATTCCGTCCGCTCCAGACATGTCATCGATTGTTCCGGGCGCAATTGTCTGATCGGTACCCGGTACAAACTGAGGCAACCGTTTCCAAACCTTCGCAAATTCTCGGTTTTTGCCTACTATGACCATGTCACTCGGCAGGAAGGACCCGACGGAACCTTGACCCGGATGGTTCGGGCAAAGGATTGCTGGTTTTGGATGATCCCGTTGCAAGGCCGGACGACCAGTATCGGTGTCGTGATGGACGCCGAAAAATTTCGCCGACTGAACAAGACCCCGGAGGAGGCGCTCGCCGACTGTATCGCGGAGCAGCCTATGGTGAATGAATGGATGGGCTCCGCAAAACGGGTGACTCAGGTTTATGCGACCGGTGATTTCTCCTATCGAAACAGCAAATTGACGGGCGATCGCTGGCTCCTGGCAGGAGATGCGGCAGGCTTTGTTGATCCGGTGTTCAGCAGCGGTGTTTATTTGGCTTTGCTATCCGGCGAGCTGGCTGCTGACACCCTGAACCAGGTCTTGGCTCAGCCGCAAGCGCGGCCAAAGGCATTTCGCTACTATGAGAGGCGGATCGCCCGTGTTCTCAACGTTTATCTCCGATGGGCTTCCGCGTGGTACACGCAGGAGTTTATGGAAGTATTTCTTTATCCCAAGGAAATCCTGGAAATCGTGCCCACCGTGAGCGCGGTACTTTCGGGTAATGAGATCAGGGATTTCGGTATGCGGTGGCGCCTCTGCATCTTTGACATCCTTGTGGCTCTCCAGAAACGAACCTCCAGGATTGCTCCCCGGCTTACTTTGACCCCGAACGCTTCATGACGAGCCGCATTTTTGCCGCATTTTTGGCGATCATTCTGATGGGTTGCCGCTCCGTAAATGAATTGTCCGGGTTGGGGCCGGAAGCAAAAACGCGGATCGGCCAGCTTCGTTATGCTACGGGCGGACGTTCCGTCGTGGGCGATATTGTTTTGCGGAACCTGACAGCCGGCGATTACGATCTTTCGTTTTCGAAGGGCGGCGTCACCGTTCTGGAACTTCAGACCCGAGGGCTAAACATGACAGCCACCGGATTGCTGGCGAAAAGCGGTTGGTCGGGTGCTGCGGATCGCGCGCCCGGCTCGCTCAAACCCTGGGCGATGCTGAAGGAGGTGCTTGTGTATTTCGATTCCGAAGCGCCTTCTGCGCAAAAACCGGGGCGATGGTCCGCGACTTTCCAGCGTAGAAACGGGAACCTTCTGAGAGCCGACATCCAGTTTTCGCATAATCGGTCGATGGCCTTCAGTTTCGCGCAATAATCGCATGCACCAATCCAGACCGTTAATCGAAGTTCAGGCGGCCGATCTGGAACCGGCGTCGACCCGGAACGCGTGGTACACTCCCCTTACCTTCCAAACTGCGACATGGCTCGTTGGTCATTTGCCTCGGCCCCTGGCGCGCTCGATAAGTGCCACGGGCGCTGAGTTCGGATACCGCCTCTGCAAGGAACGCAGGGAAGCACTGATGAGCAACCTGGAGGTGATTGAATCCGATATCATATGTCGGAAGAGGCTTTCCAGACGGTGCTTTCACAACTTTTTACGAATGTTGCATGATTTCTGCGACTGTGCTGCAGGCGGGTCCGACCGGGTCAATTCCTTTATGTACGAACGCGCCGGATTTGAATTCCTCGAATCCGGACGTCGTCAAGGAAAAGGCACGCTCTTGATCACCGGGCATCTGGGCGCCTGGGAATTGGGGGGAATGGTTCTCGCAGCCGACGGATTCCCTGTAAACGTGGTAACGATGGCCGAACCCACCCAGGAATTGAATGAATGGCGCCACAAGTATCGCGAACGATTCGGCATCAAAACGATCACAGTCGGCTTCGATAAGTTTGCCTTCGTCGAGATCATTCAGGCGCTGCGCCGAAACGAGCTGGTTGCCATGCTAATCGATCGCCCCTACCTGAACAGCGGCGTTTCTGTGAAATTTTTCGAGCGTTCAACCCTCTTTTCCTCGGCTGCCGCCCGAATTTGGCAGTACACGCAGGCGTCGGTCATCCCCGCCTTCGTGATTCAACTCAGCCCTGCGAGGTACGGATGCTACGCCTATCCTCCCATCGACATGGCCGCCGATCGGACAGTCGAAGAAAATAGCCAGCGTATTTCCGACGTCTTCGAGGCCCTTATCCGGCAATTCCCGGAACAATGGTACAACTTCGTGCCCATCTGGCATCGTTGATTTTACAAATGAGAAAACTGTTAATCGTCGCAACAATTATTGGTATCGCGCAACTAGCGAATGCGTCGCCCATGGCGCCGAGCGATATCGATCAACTGATTCAAAAACTCCAGGCTGTCCACAACAGCCAGCCCTCGCTTCAGGCGAATTTTCGCGAGGAGCGCCACCTGGCGATGTTGAAGGATCCGATCGTGAAC
>DASZHC010000144.1:0-9394 GCA_035938215.1 Chthoniobacterales bacterium | reverse complement strand
TGGTAGAATCTGGCTGAGGAAGACAATCTTCCGCTTTTCGGGAAAAAGGTCGGACTGAAACCTGTCGTAGTACACCAGACGCTGCGGAGCATCTTTCAGCCAGTTATTGCCCCATTCACGCAGGTATTGCCGGGTGAGTTCTTGGAAAACGAGTCCCCCCAGAATGTAGTACCTGGGCGCTTTGCCAATAGAGTACGGTTCCACGACATAATCACCGGGAGATCGCCGAAACAATTCCACACTTATCTTCTCCCGAGCCGCATTTCGAAGGATCGTCATCGCCACCTTCTGCCCAGGATACGCCTCGGTCGTGGTCAAGTGGGTGATCGAGAGCTTGCCGTAAATCGGATGCAGATAATTTCCATCCGGATCAACCTGCTTGTCGTCAATCGCCAGCAGAACATCGCCTTCCTGTATTCCGGACTTTGCAGCGGGCCCATTGCGATCAACCTGGTTAATATAGACGCCGCCGTCCGAATCCTGAAGCTTCAGGTAGCGTCGCAACTGAGGATCGCGTGTAGGTGAAAAGCCGATGCCGGCTCGGGGAAACCCTTTGTAGGGAACCTGCGCAGCTGCGTTCAAGAAATGTTCAATGACCGGGCTCGCGATCGCATCGACAGTTTGCGATCGGCTGTCGTACCGCATCAAAAATGCGGCGAGCTTGTCATCTTTGACTATTGGCAGCGTGAAACTGTTTTCACGAAATTGAAGAGGGCAACTCAATCGAAACATCAAATAACCTGAATCTTCGATGGCGTATCTTCCGACCTCCACGCTTGTGACAAGCGCTTTTGTAGAAACCGGCGTGCCGTTCGATTCCATTTGCAGAACCGACAGAGTGTCGCCGGTTTTGGCGTCGGTTGTCGTCTTGAGCGGCTGCAGATTATTAAGAAATTTTGGATCGGCCGCGGTAAGCGTGGCGAGGTTCGCCTCATAATCAATGACGTCGACGGTGGCGACAGACTTTTCTCCGCCATCGGATTTCTCTAACTCGATATAGTTACTACTCGCAACAAGTTCCGCGGTGACGAGGATTTTACCGCCATCAATCACAGCTCCCAGTCCTCGCCGGCTAAATGGAGCAAGCTTGCTCCAGGGTCGGAAAAAGTCGAAGGTCTGGTTAGTCGAGTTGACGCGGACCACGGAGCATTTCTGCTCCGGGGGCGCCGGTTCTTCCTTAGGAGTGCGCTCGTCTTTGGGAGTTGGTTCAGGCTCAGCAGACGTGAGGCGAACGAATCCTAAAACAACGCAAATCCAAACAAAGAGCAGTTTCATCGAATCACAGAGCCGTCCACATACTGTTCATTTTGGACGTTGTAGTTGCCTAGAATGCGATTTCTGGCCTGCTCAACCGCGGAACGTTCCAAAACAGCCGGACGAACGCTCCCTACGAATCGGATAACGTAGTAGTCAGACTTCTCGGCGAAGGCCCGCGCCACATCGTCAAGAGTGCGAATTCTATGTGAGTTTATCTCGTCAACGATCTGGAATCGTAGATCCGTCAAATAGGCGTTAACCGGATCGGGCAATATATTGGAGAGGACAATAACCTCAGGATGCTCCCGGTAGATCTCGTCAGTGATAAAAAAATTGTAAAAATATCGCAGACGCAGGTCGTCTACCTGGTAGGCATCCATAAAATTCTTCGAAAGAGGCTGGAAAACCAAGCCGCCGAAAAGCACAAACCTCGGAGGCGAATCGTAGCGGTTGGCCTGTATAAGATACGGCCAATTACCCTGGAGCGGAACCTGGACGACCAGGCTCGTCTTCTGCCGCCAGACCTCGAATTTCACTTGGTCTCCCTTGAATTTCCGCTCAACGATCTCCGACATATCGACCCGCTCACCGTCGAGTTGGACAAAGCCGTCGCTGGCTATCGGATGATCATCGATCGATAGAAGGACGTCTCCCTGTTGCAGTTTCCCTGCGCTGGATCCCTCGGATGAGACCGAGCTGACCATAACTCCCTGTTCATTATCAGGCAAACCCAGCGCGTGGCGTTCAGCCGGATTCAAGAGTTTGAAGTACGTAATCGACAAGTCGACATAGCCGACGTAGCGGCCACCCGCGATATCCTTCAAAAAACGTCGGATTACCGGCGTCGGAATCATATATCCGACATTCTGGGCAACGTCCCCGCTGTATCCTTGAAACGCGACCCCGACAACCTTGCCATCCTGCATCACAGGTCCGCCCGAATTTCCAGGGTTGATTGCTGCGTCGATCTGTACCGTAAGATGTGAATCGATCCCAGAGTGAGAGTAGGTTTGAAAATCAATTCTCGAGATGATTCCGCGGGTTACCGATAAGCGCTCGCCGCCGATGGGATACCCGTAAACTGACACCGGCGATTCAATCGCCGGGATTGCTCCAAAACCGAGCGGATGGGTATTTTGGAAGAAGCTTTTATCCAGAACGTGAAGAACAGCTAAATCGCAATCGTGCCCGACAAACTGAACCACTGCGGGATAGCGTTGGGGATCGTCTTCCCGTTCGACTACGATGAACCGAGCATTGCTCACGACATGCGCGTTTGTAAGGATTCTCTCGCCTTCGACGATAAATCCCGCCGCAATCCCTCCTGAGATAGACCCGGGATTCCACGGCACCTTGTAATCAGGCTCCTGCGAGGTCGTGGTAATGCGCACCAGGCTCCTCCGAATATCGACAACCTTTCCAGTTTGCGCGACCGCATGCGAAACGAGTAGGAAAGCCGCAAGAGCTAAACAACGAATCATCTGTTTGAGCCGGGAAGGTGGCGCATAAGCCTCATTTCGTCAATCGCGCGCATTTGCGGCGTAAGAAATACCGGTCAGAATCCTTGAAAGGCAAAAAGTTTTTTTCCGTATCCGCCCATTTATCCTTACATCCCGATGGGCCTAGACGTTAAAGCGGAACTCCATTACATCCCCGTCTTTCACAACATAATCTTTGCCTTCGATTCTCAACTTTCCGGCTTCGCGACTTTTCGCGAAAGATCCAAATCGCACCAGGTCTTCGAAATGGACAGTCTCGGCCGCGATGAAGCCGCGTTCAAAGTCGGAATGAATGATGCCTGCCGCCGCAGGAGCCTTATCGCCTGCATGTATAGTCCAGGCGCGCGTCTCCTTTTCGCCCGTTGTAAAATAAGTGCGCAGGCCGAGCAGGTCATATACGGCGCGAATCAGGGTTCCAACACCGCTTTCGTTCACGCCAAGCCCGGACAGAAATTCCCTCGCTTCATCTGGCGACAGATCGACCAGTTCACTTTCAATTTGAGCGCTGATAACTACTGCCTCGGTAGCCAGATGTGTGCGGACATAATCTGATACCGACGCGACGTATTTAGCCGCCAAACCGCCGTGGCCACTCGATGTGATATCGGCGAGATCGCCTTCGGCAACATTGCAGGCAAAAATTGTAGGTTTCGAGGTCAAAAGAAAGAACGATTTTAGAAGGGTCTTTTCCTCCCCGCTCAGTTCGAGCGTCACGACCGGTTTCCCGGCATCCAGATGGGGAATGAGTTTTTCGAGAAGTATGGCTTCGGCCTTCGCTTGCTTGTCTCCGGATCTGACCTGCTTCTGGAGCCGCTCGGCACGCTTTTGCGAGGTTGCGAGATCTGCCAGGATCAACTCGGTGTTGATCACCTCGATGTCCCGTGTCGGATCGATGCCGCCGCTGACATGATGAATATCGCTGTTTTCGAAACAGCGAACGACCTGGACGATCGCATCGACTTCACGAATGTGACTAAGAAATTGATTGCCCAAGCCTTCCCCTTGACTGGCGCCCTGCACGAGCCCGGCGATGTCAACGAATTCAATCGCGGCAGGTATCGTCCGGACCGATTTCGACATCTTCGACAAAACGGCCAATCTGGAGTCCGGAACCGATACGACACCCTGATTCGGCTCAATTGTGCAGAAGGGATAGTTTGCGGCCTCGGCCTTCCTCGTGCGCGTGACGGCATTGAAAAGCGTAGATTTACCTACGTTTGGCAACCCGACAATTCCTGCGCTTAACATAGAGCGCGGAAGGTAGCGCGCTCCCCAGCTCTAAGCACGCGAAATCTTGACATTGGCGCAGTCGACCGTACGATCCCGCAAAGGTCTACTTATATGGCTGACGTTCAAATATCTTCTCCGACTGGGAGTGATTCAGGATTGCCCTCCAATGTTGCCGCAGGCCTTTGCGCGATCTTTCCTCTTTTAGGCGGAATTGTTTTTTATGTTATCGAAAAAAAAGATCTGTTCGTACGGCACTGGGCTGTGCAGGCGATCTATTTCGGTGCTGCCTGGATTGGAGCCTCGATCCTTATTTCGATTTTATCAGCTCTTTTTGGCCACTTGCCGTTCATAGGAATTATATTCTTTCTTCTATTGGGTCTTTTGCATCTTGCCGTTCTATGTGCGGGAGTCGTTCTCTGGATCATTGGAATCATCAAAGCACTCAGCGGCGAACGATGGGAATACCCGTTCGTTTCCACGCTTGGGAAAAGATATTTTCCTAACTTAACCTGAACTCCACAAACCTTGCGGATTCGATCCGAGGCGCTCGACATTTGTTTCAAAGTCTGCCGTTGCCGGCGGGCAGTTCAGGGCGGGTAGCTCGGAGATCTGCCCATAAGCATAAGCGCTAACTTGAGCTCACAAACGCGCTACGATGTAGGCGAACCGTCTCGGTTTGCACGGTTTTGAAGCGCGCAAAGCGGACGCTTCGCCTACTTGCGCTCAAGTTAGCGCTTACGGAGATCTGCCCCTGCCGGCGGGTTATACGCCGCGCGGATCGATGCGTTTGCTGTCGAGATTGGTTTCGTGATAAGTTCAATTTCCGACTATGGATGAGAAAATTATTGTTAACCCCCAAAGAACTGCCACTCCCTTTCCCCATTTCTGGGAACACATGTTCGGCTCCTGTCACGCACCGGTGACCCTATCTGAAGACTGGCGGAGAGATTTACGGGCGCTTCGGGAAATCATTGACGTGCGGTATGTGAGATTTCACGGAATTTTTGGTCAGGAAATTGGTATCTATGGGGGAGTCGATGCCGCCGGGGATCTCGCTTTAAATTTCACGCGCGTCGACCTTGTATATGACGGCTTGCTTGACCTCGGCGTGCGGCCATTTGTCGAGCTTGGCTTCATGCCCGAGGAATTGGCGGAGCGAAATAGTCCGCATCCCTTCTGGTATCATCCGAACGTTGCGCCGCCACGCGATCCTCGCCAATGGTATCAACTCATCCGTAAATTCGCCCAACACCTCGTCGAGAGATATGGAATCGACGAAGTAGCCCATTGGTATTTTGAAGTATGGAATGAGCCGAATATTGATTTTTGGAATGGGGAACCGAAGGAAGAAACGTATCTCGCTCTTTATGACAATACGGTTGCGGCATTGAAAGATGTCAGCCCGCGCCTCCGCGTCGGAGGTCCCTCAACCGCGCAGGCGGCTTGGGTTGATCGCTTCATCAGGCACTGCGCTGAGAAGAATATTCCGGTTGATTTCGTCTCCACGCACATCTATCCAAATGATACCTCTCAAAACGTTTTTGGATCGAACGAGAATATTCCGCAGTCAGAAATGGTCGCACGCGCAGTGCACAAAGTTTACGAGCAAGTCAGATCCTCGGCTCGCCCCGAATTGCCGATCATCTTTAGCGAGTACAATGCGGGATTCGACGGAGTCCAGTTGGACGGGCCATACGTGGGTACCTGGCTGGCTAACAACATTCGTTTATGTGCAGGAGGACTCGCTACGGAAATGTCTTACTGGACATTCACCGACGCCTTTTTTGAAGAGGGCGGGGTATTTCGGAGCGTTTTTTCCGCCGGCTTTGGACTCATCGCTACGGGTAGAATTCCGAAAGCCTCGTTCAATGCGTTCAAAATTTTACACTACTTGGGAGATGAGCAAATCCCGGTCGAAAATGCGAGTGCGCTACTCACCAGACGGTCCGAGGATGGTTGTCTCGTGCTTGCGGCTTGGAACTACGTCCCGCCGAAGGAATCCGGGCGACCTGAAAATGTGATGATCCAGTTGCGAGGCACTGCCGAGCCGGTCAGCGAGGCGAAAATCCATCTTGTAGACGACGATCACGGATCGCCCTTTAAAACATGGGAGCAAATGGGGCGTCCTGCTTACCCAAACAGGGAACAACAAGCTGAATTGCGAAAAGTCGCAGAGTTGCCGCCCGCTCGAGTGGCGAAATTGGAGGATCAGAAACTACCGCTTTTGCTGCAGCCAAATGCCCTGGCTGTCATTGAGTTCCCCGCCGCGCGTGTCCGATAGAATTGGCCGCGAAGCTAACAGTGAGGTACGGAAGAGGACGGGCCTCGCTCGGCGCGCTGCCATCGCCAACCGCCTCACCAGCCGAAGCGCATGCGACGAGGTCGCGGAGGAAGAAGATTTCACCACAGAGAGCACCAAGATCTGCAGGGGAGAAGAAGGTTTGTTGAGCGGTTGTCCGCGTTTGATCGCGTTTGGAAATTCGGCGTCTGTTCGTGGTAATGGCTTGAGGATGGATGTATTGCAGCGCAAGAGCCGCGCAACACCCGAACCACCGGGGAGCGTGTCCTCGGGTACCCCAAAAGAAACCTCCGTGCTCTCTGTGGTAAATTTCCCCTGGAAATGAAGATGGCTACGTTCATTGAGGCGCGTTTCCCAGGGGTGTCTGGGGGGAATCTGGATTGGCAGCGTGTCTCATGGTCGTACGGTCAGGACACGGTCTGCGCCAAATACGACTCCCTCCGATCAGATGATCTGCCCGAAGAGTTGTCGCAGGTATTGTACGTACGATCCAGGGGTCGCAGGTCGAACGATTGGAATTCGCTCGGCTCAGGAACAACCCGTTCCTGTTTCTTGTGAATTGTGCTTAAGGCAATAAGCCCAAATACTAACGCTTCCATTTTTCTTGTTCCTTTCGTTTTGAGCTGCAAATCGCAGCCCGGTTCAGGTTTGGGTTAACGGGAATGAGAGCCCGCTGGGTTGAATATCGCCCGGTCGCTTATTGGCGGAACCCGCGATAGGTTTGGATGGCTCGCGGAACCATGACGATTGCAACAAGTGCAACGACGAGCACGAAGTCGTGAATGCCGTTAATCATTTCCATTGTGTCCTTCTTTCTCCTGTTAGTTGTTAACTTTTGAGAGTCAGATCCAGACACCCCTTGCGGGATTACCCTTCTGTTTCTCTCAGCATTCTGGAGTGGCCATCCCTAATCGAGATGTCTTCCAAAATGCCCAGAGAAATTTATCATTCACCGCCGGCAATATAGCAGCATATCGGACAAATCTAGAAATATTTAGCCTGATTCGACGCAAATCAAAGCTAAATCTTTACATAATCTATTGATTTTAAACAGATTAACTTGTAATGTCAGGTTTTAGAAATGAGCGCTCTAAACCAGGTTCTCCACTCTCCTAAATATCAGCAGATCCTGGAAAAAATTAAGGCCGATATCCTTACAGGCCGATACAAAGCAGGAGAAAAGCTCCCAAGCGAGGCGGCCCTGGTGAAGAAATTTGCGACATCAAGGATTACTGTCGGACGGGCGCTTCACGAATTGCGCCAACTGGGGCTCATCGAGCGCCGTGCCGGTTCCGGGTCTTATGTAGGGACGCTGTCCCAGGACAGTGGTCTGCTGTTTGGATTGCTTATCCCGAATCTAGCCGATACCGAAATTTTTGGTCCGATTTGCCAGGGGATGTCTGAAGCTCCGCAGACCCGCAGGAACGGGCTTCTCTGGGGCAACATCACCCCGGACCTGGACACGAAGGACCAACAAGCATGGGAACTTTGTCGGCAATACATTGCAAAACGAGTCGCCGGCGTCTTCTTTGCTCCGCTGGAACGAACTGCCGCAAGCGAACAAACAAATCATCAGATTCTTTCAACACTCGAACGGGCGCGTATTCCTGTTGTCTTGCTTGACCGCTGTGTGCTTCCGTATCCGAAACGCAGCGCACACGATCTGGTGGCTATCGATCACCGGAGGGCCGGGTACATGATTACCGAACATCTCATTGCGCTCGGTTGTTGCCGCATCGGATTTGTTGCCTACTCGAATTCGGCATCGACTGTGGAAGCCCGTATTGCCGGATATCGGGACGCGCTTTTTGTCGCCGGTCTCCCTGTCAAAGTTGATCTGATTCAACACTTAAATGACGACCCTTTGAGCGAGCTGAAAGCGTATGTGGAAAAACAAAAGCCAGATGCGCTCGTCTGCGGGAACGATCGAACCGCGGGGCAAGTGATGCAGAGCCTGATACGGCTCAACTACAGAATCCCAGACGACATCCGGATCGTAGGAATTGATGACGTTGGATATGCAAGTCTCCTGCCGTCTCCATTAACGACCGTACATCAGCCATGCCGCGAGATTGGAGTGGCCGCCGTAGCGGTGATGCTGGAGCGATTGGAAACACCCGGAATGCCAATCAGGGATATCCTTTTGGACTGCAAACTCGTCGTTCGGGAGTCTTGCGGTGCGAAAAAGGTGGAGACGCTCAGGAACGCTGGCGGCGCCACAGACGAGTTGCCTCGATAAGGTGCCAGCCGATCAGCCCCGGTACGCCTAACGCCAATTCCCGCATCCGCCGAATAAGCGAAAGCGCAAGCGCTATCTCACCAGATATTCCGAGCAGATTTCCAAGGAGAATATAACCCCCTTCCTGTACTCCCACAGCTCCCGGGACAAGAAACGCCGCGCCTCGAATAGCCAGCGTAGCGCTTTCCAGGATCACCGCCGTAGCGAAGCTTGACTGCGACCCAAGGGCCCACAGCGCGAACCAAATCTCACCCGAGCCGATAAACCAGGACAAGATCCAGAAAAAGCTGCATCCGGCCACTCCGCTGCGCCTTGAGTAAATCAGCCGAATCGTTCGATCAAATGCTTCGCCGCTTTGAACCAGCGAATCCCAGCCAGGTGACTTGGCCAGACGGGATGCCAAGGCCGCGCTCCATCGGAAAATGCCGAGCCGCTGCACTGCGTAAAATCCCCCGGCCGCAAATGCCCCGGTTATGACTGCAACGAGCGCAGGCCGGACAAAATCCGCTCGACCGGTTACCGCGATGAGCAGAATACACGCAGCCACAACATAAATGATTTTTGTCACGACACCGACTGTTATATCCACAATCATTGCCGCAGTAGCGGTCTTCAGCGGAATTCCCCACAACGCCGCCACGCGCGTCATAACGATGTCGCCTCCAACGCGACCGGTCGGAAGCAGGTTATTTATTGATTCACCGATCCAGTGCAGGAAAAAACTCCTGCTCAACGGGACTCTCTGCTCTTTCGGGATGAGTGCCGACCAGCCGGCAGCGTCGCTCAGAGTCTGCAGAAGATGATAAAGCGTGAGGGCGAGCAAACCCCAGCCAACCTGCGCAATCGCCGAACCGACTTGTCCGGCGCCTT
>DASZHC010000143.1:0-19403 GCA_035938215.1 Chthoniobacterales bacterium | reverse complement strand
TTATGGACTGGTCATTCGCATCCGGCTGCTCCCCACCCAGTCTCTCGACGACGCAGTTGCCTTCAGCTACGGACAGCCAGTGCTCTGTCCGGCGGGGACTCTCACCCCGCTGTTGGTGCGCACTCTCAGGCGCACGAGGGCTGCGGTCCCTCGCAGCCGCGGTTCGCCGATATCAAGCCATTTCACGGCGCCGACGAAGCGGACGCCCCCCCGAGGGAATCGGCCAACAACGGCCATGCGTTCGTCCCTACCATGATCGATGCAGGCTTGATAGGTGACGTATTCCATCAGGCTGCGGGAGCCCGGCGTATCAGATTACGTCACCGATTCCACGCTAAAAATACGTCACCGTAACTCCGAATAGTTGTACTTAGCTAGCTAAGCTAGGGGATCATTTGTTTCCAAACGCTCTTTAACGTATAGGCCCGGAGATCCTTCACATCGACACCGCCATTCTCTGCGCGCCAGACCATTTCCGCCGGTGAGCCGCCCTGCATATAGAAAACCGACGTGCACACCTGGATGCCATCGTTGACGAAAACTTCCAGCATCGAGCGGTCCACAAGAACATGGAGCTTAAGCGAATCGCCCGCGTCTACGCAAGTTGTCTCAAAGTAAGGCGAAAACAGCGGATCAGAAAAACCGAGGGCTTGACCGCGATTCACGAAGATCCCCGCCGTCGACCAATCGTATCCGATCGTGACCTTTTCTCCGGCTGAATTCAGAAGATCGATCGCAAACCGCGACCGCGCGCCCTCTTGATCGGGCCTGACGACCAACGTCGTCTTGAATTCGAAACTCGCGTTTCCCTGAAGCGCAATAGAAAGCCGATGGCTCCCAAGCAGCGCCGAACCTTCATACAACGTCTTGTCGCGCAGGGTTTCCAGTGAAACGGGGTTCTGCGCGAGAAGCGGGCCACCGGGACCTCTGTTTCTGCGCAGGCTGAGAACGCGCGGAATGCTGAATGCTCCCCGCCACGGATAGGTCGGAACGATCTGAGCGTATTGCCAATTACTCGCCCAGCCGATTGCAATTGTCTCGTTTTCCGGAGCGTTGTTAAACGTCTGAACGGCGTAGTAATCCTTACCAAAATCCATCACCCTGGTAGTCGTTTCCTCGGCTTGGAAAGATGTTCCGTCAAAATCGCCGATATAATAGATATTGATGCTTCCTCCAAGAGGCGCCCCGGGATTGATTCCAAGTAAAAGCACCCACTTTTTCTCGTCGCTGCCTTCCACGGGAAGCTCCAGCAAGTTCGGACACTCCCACTTGCATTCTTCAATGCCGACAGGGCCAAAGCGGCTTAAGAAGCTCCATTTTTTCAGGTTGGACGACGCATAAAAGAGAACCTGACGCGCTTGTGGAAGCGCTATCGCCAAAACCCAGCGGCCGGACGGAGCATGCCAAAATACCTTCGGATCCCGGCAATTAGGGTAGTCGAGGTCAAGGACCGGGTTAGCGCCATATTTCATGAACGTCACGCCCCCATTCTCACTGTAGGCGATGTCCTGAACCTCTTTGTCTGGTTTGCTCAAAGTATAAATCGCTACCAGCCCGGCGTCGCGGAAAAACCCGCTACTATTCTCGGGGTCAACAACTGCGCTGCCGGTAAAAATTTGTCCCTCCGGCGCGTTCGGAATCGCTATCGGCAGACTTTGCCAATGCAGAAGGTCATGGCTGAATGCGTGCCCCCAACTTGGATAGCCCGCCTTCATATTTAAAGGGTTATATTGATAGTAAAGTTGCCAACCATTCCAATAGACGAGGCCGGCAGGATCGTTCATGAAACCGGCTGGCGGCGTAAAATGATATTGAGGACGAAAAGGTTCGTTGTACAAGGGGTAAAGGGAGCTTCCAGTCATTTCAATAAATGAGTCAAATACAACGCCGACAGAATTCCGGTGGGGCGCAATCAGTCAAAATGCGCTGGTATTCCTACTCTTTCACACCGCCGGATGTTAGCCCGCCGACAATGAACTTTTGGCACAACAAGAATACCGTCGTAATTGGAATGCCGCTCAAGACCGCTAGCGCAGAGAATCGGCCCCAAAGCTTTTCCTGCTCGAATAGAAAAGAGTTAGCTCCTACAGCCAGCGTCCAGTTATCACTCGACTGAAGAACAACGGAAGCGACAGGATATTCAGACATGTATGAAATAAACGATAGAATAAAGACGACCGCAAAAATTGGGAGACTCACCGGAAGCAAGATTCGAAGGAAAGTCTGGAACTGAGAAGCTCCATCGATTCGAGCCGATTCTTCCATACTGGCGGGGATGGTATCGAAGTAACCTTTGATCATCCAAATATAACCGGAGATGCCACCGAGATAGACCATGATAAGACCGCTCTGCGTGTTGAGTCCAAGCCATCTGGCGTATCGCCCCACAAAATCCAGGATGACATAGAACGCGACTAACGACAGAACCATCGGAAACATCTGCAAAATAAGCAGCGTGTTCAGCGTCACACCTCGGAACTTGAAACGGAGCCTTGAAAAGGCATAGGCAGCCGTCCCGGAAAGGCAAATGATTCCGGCAGACGAGATCATCGAGACTTTTATGGAGTTCCAAAACCAGAGCAGGGGTGGCGTCGCTGCTTTAACCAGACGCGTCTCACCAGTCGCGGGATTGACGACTTCCTGATAAGGGATGCCGAGGACAAATTTCCAGTGATCAAAACTAACCTTGTCCGGAACTAACCGGCTTGGAGCGAAGTTCCCCTGGCGGAACGACGCAGAAATGACCATAATGAATGGCACAAGCACCAGGCAGACAAATAGAATGAGGAAAGCGTGCGCCACAGCCTTACCAGCAACAGCTTTTTGTTCCGGAGTCATTCGCATCTATATTTTAACGCTTCTTCCTGTCATCCTTAAATTTATCCACGCAAGGAAACCCACGATAAAAAACAGGACAGTCGCGATCGCACTTGCAAGGCCGTAGTTGGTCCCGGAGTCGCGAAAAGCGATATTGAAAGTGTAATTCACCAGCAAGTCCGTCTCACCGGCAATCCCTCCCCCCACCATCTTCGGCCCGCCAGAGCTGAGAAGATAAATGAGATTGAAGTTATTAAAGTTAAACGCAAAGCTCGATATCAAAATCGGAATCATGGGAGAAATAACGAGCGGCAGCGTTAACTCAAAAAAATCGGTTATTGGATTGCTTCCATCAATCGAACTCGCCTCGTAAATCGCAGATGGAATCGACTGTAGCATCCCGGTGCAGATCAGCATCATGTAAGGATAGCCCAGCCAGACATTCACTATCAGAATCATCGCACGTGCTCCCCATGGATTTGTCTCCCACTCCGGCGCAAAGCCGAAAATTGCCTTCAGAAACGCGTTCACCGCGCCGAACTCCTGATTGAAAATCCCTTTGAAAATCAAGATCGAGAGGACAGCCGGAACGGCATAAGGCAGGATAAGCAGCGTCCGATATCCTTTCCGAAATTCCAGGTCTTTTCGCTCAAGAACAACTGCTAGCAAAATACCCACAGCAAAGGTTAGAATGACCGAAAACCCGGAGAAAGCCACAGTCCAAAGAAATATTCTGAGGAACGGCCCTTGAATCCGGGGATCGGAGAAAATTCTGATGTAGTTATCGACTCCCGAAAATGTCCTGAAACCGACCCCAACCTTTTCTCCCTTATCATTGACGAAAAAGCCTTGTTGGAAATCCGGTTTGATAACACTCCCATCTTTTTTGTTGGTCAGTGAACCATCCTGGTTGACCGTCCAGACCCGCTCCCTAGACCCGAATTTCGTCAAGCCTTCCATCCCGAGCAGTGTATCGTCCGGAAGCGCAAATTGGCGGCCTCTCATTGGAACAAGGAGCTTTTCCCGGGTTATTTGACCCGTTACCAATGGCCTCCCATTCACCTCTTCGATCTGACCCAAAGCGCTTAACTTCACCGGCTCCTGTTGGACCTTTGGCTGCACACCAGGCGTAAGCTCAAAAGGACCGGATGCGAACCGCTTGGTCGGATCTTTTTCATCCTCGAGATACAGAATATACTGCCCGTCGTCCTGCGCATACAGTTTGTACTTATAGGACACCTTTCCGGCCGGAACAGTTTCCTGTCGAAACAGTCCCACACAGCGGTCGAAGTCCAGGAGGTTCTGTGAGCTGTACTTGGTGAAACTGAGAAACACCATGTACGCGATCGGAAAAATCACGAAGAGCCCAAATCCTAGAAATCCCGGGAAAAGATATCGAAATGTGTAGGCGGACTCACTCAGGTAAACAAAACCCGCGAGCGCAAGCACGATCAACATTGCAAGGGCAACCCAGGCATTCCCGGTCTGGTAAATGACGAAATTAAGGTAGAGCGCCGGGAGAAGAATCAGCGCTACCAGAATCTGCCGGAGGGGAAACGAACCGTTCACGGTTATTTTTCCATGTTCTTCTTGGCATCATCAAGAGCAGCCTGCGGTGTAGCCTGACCATTTGTAGCAATTTGGAACGCCGCTGCCATCGAACTCCAGAATTTCCCGATCTGAGGAATATTGAGCATGACAACTCCGTTTTGCGCGTTCTCGTAGGTGATCTTTATAAGGGGATTGCTGGCGGCCATTTCATCCAGGAGAGCCTTCAGAGCCGGTACGCCGATAGTGACATCATTATTGATCGTCTTCAAGCCGTCTGCGGTGCAGACATATTTCTCAAGAAATTGCACGGCAAGATCAGCATTCGGCGTCGCCCGATTGATGTATGCAGACAACACGCCCACAAAGGGTCGGCCTGGATTGCCGTCCACCCCGGGCACAGGAGCGAGATCAAAATCGATGCCACTCTTCCGCAAGTCCACCCATGACCACGGTCCATTGACCATCATGGCCAACTCGCCGCTACTCATTTTTTGTTCCATTACACTGTAAGAAGCCCCTTTTGGCATGATGCCCGCATTGATCAGGTCGACGATGGCCTGCAGACCCTTTACCGCACCAGCATTGTTTACTCCGATATCTTTCGTATCATACCCACCCTCAACCTTCTTAAATGGATAACCACCGTCGCTTGCAAGGAAGGGCCAACTGAAATAGGGGGTATTGTAATCCCACATAATCGGGATAACCTTTGGATTCTTTGCCTTGAGATCTTTAGCGAAAGCCGGGATCTCGGAGAGTTGGGCCGGCGGTTTGCCCGTGACGATTTTTTTGTTGTAGATCAACGAAACAGCTTCAAGGGCGAGCGGATAACCCCAAATCTGTTTGTTGTGCGTCACAGCCTCCCAACACATTGGGAGAAAAGCCGCCTTGAAATCATCTTTGACTTCGAGAGGCTTAAGCAAACCGGCATCGGCCCATTCCCCAATTCGGTCGTGAGCCCAGACGAGAATATCAGGTCCTTTGCCGCTCTGAGCGGCGGCTTGATATTTGTCGGTGAGTCCATCCGGCGTCTCTACTTTCACCGGGATACCAAGATCCTTTTCAAAATTCTTGCCTAGCTCAGCAAGCCCATGCCAACCCTTATCGCCGCTAATCCAAACGAGCAGTTCGCCGTCGGTCCAAGCCAGCGCGCGGATGGCGGAGAGCAGGACGAATATTCCGCAAAGGAGGTTTTTGCTCATGGTACTAGCGAGGCCGCGGCCTGGAATTAAGGTCGCGTTGAGAGCAGCGCCGGTTGGGCGAGGCGGCCTTCCAAAGTATGGCAGCATTCCGGCCAGCAAACAGCCGACTTGGTGCGAACATTTTCATGAAGCTTGTCGGGGGTAAAAAATGAGAGCCGGGTGTTAACGATAACAACTGACCTCTATGTTCTTTACCCTCAGGCAATGCAAGCTAAAACGAAAATTTTTCACCAGGTCAATATGCTCGTCGCTCACACCTTGAAAAACAGCCAACTGACCTGCGCAAAGAGGGTCGCATCTCCGATGCGACCGCCGTCCAGCGCACGGTCAGCTGCGGAGATCTGACCCTACCAGCGTGCCGTCTCGCGTCGGTCACTATAACGCGCACACGAACAAAAAGAACCAAAGTTACAAAGTTACTTGCATAAGTCACAGAGCCACAGATCTTTGTGAACTCCGCTAGAACGACGACCTGCCCATGAAGCAGCAGGGAATCTGACAAATGCAGGGTCGATCCTGCTTATGGATAATGTGGAGAGCCGCGGCTCTTCCGATTTCTTCGTGCGGCAATCCGATCGTGGACAGCGGCGGTAGAAAGAGGTCCGCCACGCCTACCATGTTATCGAATCCGAGAATGCCAATGTCTTTCGGGATCCGTAAGCCCAAAGAGAGAACGTGCTGGTAAGCGACAAACGCCACTCGATCATTGGCGCAGATAATGCAATCGGGTCTGGGGCGTCTCTCAAGAGCTTTGTTGATGAATTGAGCTGTCTCCAGATAGTCCGCCTCGTTGACCATCCCGGTCAGAGTCAGTTCGGCGGGTCTATCCTTCAACAGAAAATGAGTTTGGTGCTTCTCGGGTATCTCAAATTCCTGAAATGCGCGCAGCATCCCCCTTCGCCTCAAGCGTGTTGCTACAGCTCCTTTCGGTAAATGGATGCAAATCGGCCGTCGATACCCTTTATCAAGAAGTCTCCGGACGCCTTCGTATTGACCTTGCTCATCATCGGGAACATAGCAAGCGACCCCCTTTTGGGTGGTCTGACAGTTCGCCAGGACAACACCGGCACGTATCAGCCGATCACTAACTTTGACAAACCGATGACCCATCGTCGCGAAGATGACGCCCTCGGGCCTCAAAGCGAAAAGCGCATCCAGAGTGTTCGCTGAGGGATCCGGGGAAAATGTGTTAACGATTGACGTCCGCCAGCCATGTTCGCGGGCCACCTGCTCGATAGTCAGCGTTATGCTCACCGCATACGGAGTTGTTGCCAAATTCAATGACAGTATACCGATGCAGGGGCGTCTTCCGGTCCCGATCTGGCGAGCCATTTCGTTGGCTACGTAGTCCAGGCTGCGAATCGCCGTTCTTACCCGTTTGAGCGTATTCTTGCGTACTAGCTCTGGCCGATTGAGCACGCGAGAAACCGTCATCGTAGAAACTCCGGCCACATTGGCCACATCTTTGATAGTGGGTGGTTTCTTGCCGAGCTTCATTCGGGGAGCACGCTGACATTTATAGCGGATTCGTGAAGAAGAGCGAGATCAATAGACGGGCCCCGCTGGCTTAGCTAACCTGAATCCTTTCGCGGCTTTTCAGGAACTGTTGGTGGAAGCGCTTGAGGGACAAAGAGTTGGGCGTTCAGTCGACCGGCGGCTGCGAGGGACCGCAGCCCTCCAAGCCTCCACCGATCATCGTTGCCACAAACGAATGGCCATCGTAGCCGATTCCCAAGGGCGTCTGCTCTGTCGGCGCCGCGAAACGCTGCCTATTTACGGCCGGCAACGGCTGCGAGGGACCGCAAGCCCTCCAAGTCTCCACCGATCATCGTTGCCACAAACGAATGGCCATCCTGGCCGATTCCCCGGAGGGCGTCCGCTCCGTCGGCGCGGTCAAATGGAGGTGACGTCCCCTAGCGGTGGCTCTCCCAAGCTTTCCTTTGTTCCGCTCGAACAAAGTGTACCGAGATCGCCGCTTCTTCGTCGAGGTCGGCGTTTCCAAGCAGATCGCGAAACACCGAAATGTCGCGGCCAACTTCTCCCCCCGGGACCAGGAAGGGCTCCATTACAACTGCGCCCTGGTAATCGATTCTCCTCAAAGCCCCAAAAATTTCCGGCCACGGCATCCGGCCACGATGAGGACTTTCTTGTCTTCGCCAGGGAACAATTTTCGTGGCCAGGAACTGTAATTGATCCCCGCCATCACGCTGCCACCCATCTGTTTCATGGCTCGCGAAACTTCCTGGAGAAAAGCCACTCCTTTTTTTCGCGTCTTCGCGTCGTCGGAGGCGAGGTCCATATCGGAAGTCATCCCGATGCTGTAGGTCAAACCAAGGCCGGCATCTGCGGCTGCGCCCTTGAGCAGATCTCTTTCCGGAGCGCTCATCCGCGTGACTGGATCTCTCACGTTCGCTCGCCTTTTGACCCTTCACAATCGGCGACAGACTGGTTTAGAATCCTTGAAAAGCAAAATGGATTGCAGATGAGTCAACTTTTTTCCTGTATCCGTACATTAATCATCAGGTGGTTTTGCTTTTCAAGGATTCTACATGAAAGCGATCCGAATTCATTCGCATGGCGGTCCTGAGGTTTTGAAGCTTGAGGAAATCCCGATGCCAGATATTGCGCCCGGCGAAGTCCTGATACGTGTTCGCGCAGCGGGCGTGAACTATCTCGATGTTTATCAGCGTACGGGCCTGTACAAGATTTCCCTCCCGTTCACACTGGGAATGGAGGGAGCAGGCGTCGTCGAAAAGGCCGCAGCCGGGACCGCGCTGAAACCCGGCGATCGCGTGGCATGGACGCAACACCCCGGGGCGTTTGCGGATTATGCAGCAGTGCCCGCCTGGAAGGTAGCCACCGTACCCGATGGCATCGACGACCGTTCGGCCGCGGCAGCTTTGCTCCATGGAATTACGGCCCAGTACCTTTGCGAGACGACTTATCCAATTCGACCAGGCGAAACCGCTCTGGTGCACGCAGGCGCGGGCGGAGTCGGATTGTTACTCCTTCAACTCTTAAAGGAGAAGGGGGCCACCGTTTACACGACGGTTTCAACCGACGAAAAGGCTGCTCTGGCGCGCAGCGCCGGCGCCGACGAAACGATTCTTTATAACAAAACGGACTTTGTTGAAGCGGTCAGAAACTTCACAGGCGGCAGAGGAGTTCATGTTGTGTATGACTCCGTCGGTAAAACGACCTACGAGGGAAGCCTTAATGCGTTGCGGCCATTGGGCATGCTTGTGCTCTTTGGCCAGTCGAGCGGCCCGGTCTCGCCGATCGATCCCCTCGTTTTAATGCAGAAAGGCTCACTTTTTCTTACCAGACCGAGCCTCGCCCACCACGTCGCTGATGCAGCAAGTTTCAAGGAGCGAGCCACGAAGGTCTTGAATTGGGTCGCAGCGGGAAGGCTAAAACTCCGAATCGGGCACGTCTACCCGCTGACGGAGATCGCTCAAGCCTATCGAGACCTGGAAGGAAGAAGGACGACCGGAAAACTGGTTATCGAGCTGAAGTGAAAGAGGGAGGCGGAGAACGCGGAGAAAGAGATTTCTCCACAGAGACACTGAGGCCTCGAAGGTATTCAGAAATTTAATTCGAAGCGCTGTTCGGACTTTCAGGAAGATCGGCGTCATTCTGCTCAGGGATAAATCTTAAAGGAATCCGAAAAATTCTGCACACCGGGGAACTTCCACTGGGACAGAAGAACGTTCCCCAAGCGAAAGTGCATTTCTCGTCTTTTCAACCCTGCTTCGTGTCCTCTGTGAATCCCTTTCTTTCTCCTTTCGTTCCTGAGCTTCCTCAGTAATCTGACCGGATCATGGCAGCCAAGAATTCCGAGTCAGGCGCTCCGGACCCCGCACACGCCGCACGCAAAAAAAATTTGGATCTCGCGCTTCAGCAAATCGCCAAAGATTACGGCGAGGGGGCAATCATGCGTCTGGGAGATGACAAGGTGGCTCCGGTCGAGGTGATTCCCACTGGCAACATCCTGATCGATCGCGCCCTTGGAGTCGGCGGTTTTCCGCGGGGACGAATCGTTGAGATTTTCGGGCCGGAATCTTCCGGGAAAACGACTCTAACCCTTACGGTCATCGCGCAGGCGCAAAAACGAGGCGGCCTGGCGGGTTTTATTGACGTCGAGCACGCGCTCGACCCTCAATACGCAAGGCGGTTAGGCGTGAACCTTGACGATCTTCTGGTTTCACAACCAAGTTCGGGCGAAGAAGCGCTTCGAATTTGCGAGACTCTAATACGCTCGAATGCCCTGGATGTGATCGTGATCGATTCCGTCGCCGCACTGGTGACCAAGGCAGAACTTGAAGGGGAAATTGGGGACGCCACGGTCGGGGCGCAGGCGCGATTAATGAGTGCCGCGCTCCGGAAGCTTACCGCGCTGATTGCCAAGGCCAGGACAATCTGTGTATTCACCAACCAGATCCGTGAAAAGATCGGCGTGATGTTTGGGAATCCCGAGACCACGCCGGGCGGAAAAGCTTTGAAATTTTATTCCAGCGTCCGCATCGATATCCGTCGCATCAACGCGATTAAAATGACGGATGGCACGGTCGTCGGAAATCGAACAAAAGTGAAAGTAGTGAAGAACAAGGTTGCGCCACCTTTCACGGAGGCGGAGTTCGATATCATCTACAACGAAGGAATCTCCAATGTCGGAGCACTGCTCGACCTGGCGTTAGAGAAGAATATTCTGGAGAAACGGGGTTCCTGGATTTCTTACAAGGGCCAGCAATTGGCCCAAGGCCGGGATGCGGCAAAGGACGCTCTTCGGGCCGACCAATCCTTATATGATGAAATCGAAGTGGCGGTGAAGGCTTCCCTTGATGAAGAGTTGTCCCGGCGGAAATAGAATCCTTGAAAAAGCAAAATCGGTTATTCTCCGCGAACGATCTGGATGTTGAAAATCGGGCTGCCTAGCACACCCCACAATCGCAACCAGAGCGGAAGATACATCTCCGTTCCGCGAGCCCCGCTGATGTCGCCAAGATCCAGGATGTTTGACGGCTTCCATCCGAACCATTCGCAGAGTCGTGCGGCCACCTCACTTTTGGCTCGCGCGTCATTGCCGCAAATCGGCAGCACATGATCGCCCGAAACGCGTGCGGGATTAATCATCACTTCACAATTGATTGTGTTGAGCGCTTTGACGACGCGGGTCTCTGGAAATTCCCGTTGCGTCTGTTCTCCGAGCGAATCGGTATTGCATACGGTCAGGGAGGGCGGCGAACCCTTCGAAGAATCCAGCGGATTTCCGACTTGCATGAGGATTTTGCCGCGCAGATTCTCCGCCCCGGCAAGCCGGAGAGCTGCAAGTGAGTTTGCGCCGTTGGTGCAATCGATAACAATTTCACCGAAAGCAGCAGCCTCCGAAAAGGTCCCCGTTCGGGCGTTGCCCCCGACTGATTCCAGCCACTTCCGGCCGCCTTCGCTGTTCGCAGTGCGAGAACCCATGACGACATCATGTTTTCCCCGGACGAGTTTGGTTCCGAGAGCGACACCGACCATGCCGGTGCCGAGAATTGCGATTTTCATGCTCTCACATTAGGATGTACGCTGGAAAGGGCAACTAGGCACTATTTCGTGCCATAGTATTACTTTTGAAACTATGAATCCCGACGAATGCTCGGTTCGCGCCGCACTCGATGTTATCGGCGGCAAATGGAAGCCGGTTATTATCTGGTATCTCACGGATGGAACCAGGCGATTTGGCGAACTGCGCAGGTGCATGCCTGACGCCACACAAAAGATGCTGACCCAGCAGTTGCGAGAATTGGAACGCGACGGGATCATTCACAGAAAGGTTTATCAACAGGTTCCGCCCAAGGTTGAATACTCGCTAACTCCTCACGGCAGGAGTTTGAGGCCGGTATTGGCTGCGTTATGCGAATGGGGCTCCGAACGTCGGAAAAACAGCTTGAGGATGAGCCGTAGCCAGAAAGCTGATGCAGCGCAATTTTCAAACCATGGCGCAAGATAAATGTCCTGGAAAACCCCAGATCGTTCGTCGCATTATTGAACGAACAAGAATATGAGCCGCGTACGAGTATTGGTTGGTACAAAGAAAGGAGCCTTCATCCTGACCGCCGATGGCCGGCGCGAACAGTGGGAAGTCAGCGGACCGCACTTCGCGGGTTGGGAGATTTATCACTTGAAAGGCTCAGCCGCTCACCCGGATCGCCTCTATGCGTCGCAGACGAGCGGCTGGTTCGGGCAGGTGGTCCAGCGTTCTGACGATGGCGGAAAAACCTGGGAAGCCGTCAGCAATGAGTTCAAGTACGACGGGGTTCCCGGCACTCACCAGTGGTATGACGGCACGCAACACCCCTGGGAGTTCAAACGCATCTGGCATCTCGAACCCTCGTATACCGACCCGGACACCGTTTACGCGGGCGCGGAGGACGCGGCTCTGTTCAAAACGGTTGACGGCGGTCGTTCCTGGCAGGAGCTTCCCGGATTGCGCAGCGCCAAGAGCCACCTCTGGCAACCCGGAGCCGGCGGCATGGGCCTCCACACGATCATTCTCGATGCCAAACGGCCCGAGCGAATTTTTATTGCCATCTCCGCAGCAGGCGTCTTCCGCACCGATGACACCGGGAAAACGTGGAAGCCAGCGAACCGTGGATTGAAATCACCATACGAGTTACCTGATCCGGATGCGGAAGTCGGCCACTGCGTTCATCGTATCGCTATGCACCCGTCCCGTCCGGACGTCCTGTTCATGCAGAAGCACTGGGACGTCATGCGTACCGATGACGCCGGCGAGTCCTGGAATGAAGTTAGCGGTAACCTGCCGTCAGACTTTGGCTTCCCCATTGAGGTTCACGCGCACGAGCCGGACACAATCTATGTCGTCCCGATTAAAAGCGATTCGGAACATTTTCCGCCCGACGGGAAGCTGCGCGTATATCGCAGTCGCACGGGCGGAACTGAATGGGAAGCGCTCACAAGGGGTCTGCCGCAGAAGGACTGCTACGTCAACGTGCTGCGCGACGCGATGGCCGTTGACTCGCTGGAGCCGTGTGGCGTGTATTTCGGAACCACCGGCGGGCAGGTCTACATGTCCCCCGAAAGCGGCGAAACGTGGAACCCTATCGTGCGCGATCTCCCGGCAGTTTTCTCGGTCGAGGTTCAGAGTTTGCCATGATACGAGTCGTGCTCCCGTTTCACCTACGCACGCTGGCGCGTGTGGATGGCGATGTGCAGCTTGAAATTGAAGGACCCGCAACGCTGGGTTCGGTCCTGGACGCTCTCGAAGCGCGCTATCCGGTGTTGCGCGGGGCGATTCGGGACCACGCTACTTTGCTTCGAAGGCCGTTCGTGCGATTTTACGCATGCAAGGAAGACTTGTCCCTCGAGCCGCCTCAGACCCGATTGCCCGCCGAAGTAGTCAGCGGCGAGGAGCCATTTCTAATTGTTGGCGCGATGGCCGGAGGCTGACTTCTTCGTTTCACCTCACTCACCCTAGCAGATACCGAAAATCTTCCAATGTCAGCCTACGGTCAAAGCCCTTTTCGCCCAGGACTTCCTTGGCTAGATCCGATTTTCGGGCCTGCAGTTGCCGGATCTTGTCTTCGATCGAATCACGGATCAGCAGGCGATACGCGAAAACGGTCCTGGTCTGGCCGATGCGATGAACACGATCCACCGCCTGATTCTCGACAGCCGGGTTCCACCAGGGATCAAACAGAATCACGTAGGACGCGGTCGCCAGATTCAGTCCTGTGCCGCCCGCCTTGAGCGAAATCAGGAATATCGACGCACCTTCCTGACGTTGGAAATTTTTGATCAGCTCCCCGCGATTCTCCGTCTGTCCCGTGAGTTTGAAGATCGGGCAAGCCAGTCTTTTGATCCGGTCCTCGATCAGATTCAACATTTCAACAAATTGGCTGAATACCAGGATCTTGTTCCCCTCCTCGACCAACGGCTCGAGAAGATCCAGCAGCGCTTCGAGCTTCGCTCCGGTTGCCGTACTGCTCTTCAATCCAGCGAGCGCCGGA
Organism: Chthoniobacterales bacterium; assembly: GCA_035938215.1. GTDB lineage: Bacteria > Verrucomicrobiota > Verrucomicrobiia > Chthoniobacterales > JAFAMB01 > DASZHC01. The sequence continues at coordinate 5,818 of DASZHC010000143.1, read as the reverse complement.
TGACAACAGATCTGGCGGAGGCGTAACAGGGCCGCCAACAGATTGAACCGTTCCTTGTCCAGTTGACCATCTTGCGAGATATTAAGAAGATGTTGACGGGCAACCTTTAGTTCCGCTTGATAAAGGTCTTCCTGCTCGTGATCCATCGAAACCCGAATATCTTCCTCAATCTTGGGAGGAAGTTCCCTGGCAACTTCCTCTTTTGTTCGACGCAGAAGAAAGGGACGGATTCTCCGAGCCAGACGCGCTCTGGACTCCGCATCGCACGAGTCGTTAAAATCCCGTTTGAATGAACTCTGGGTACCCAGCGCGCCGGGCATTACGCAATGCATCAGGCTCCAAAGATCGAGGAGTTTGTTCTCAATGGGTGTGCCGGTGAGGAGGATTTTGTAGTTCGCGTTCAACTCGCGGGCCGACTTGGTGGTCTGCGAGGTGGTGTTTTTGAGGTTCTGACCTTCATCAAACACGACGGCGTCCCAGAGAATATTTTTCAGGTCGTCCCTAAGAAGCCGAAGCTGGGTGTAGTTCAGGATCAGCACCTGGCCGGGCGCCAAAGATTCTGTACCCAGATCCGGCTTCCTTAAGACGGCGATCCGGAGCGACGGGAAATACTGAGCTGCTTCCTGGGTCCAGGTTTCGACCACAGATTTTGGCCCGACAATAAGGCTGGGCCCCGTCGGGGGATACGTCTTTTGCAGCCACGCAATCCAGGTCAGCGTTTGAAGCGTTTTTCCCAGTCCCATGTCATCCGCCAGAATACCGCCAAACTGATTCGAGCTGAGATAAGCCAGAAAGTGGAAGCCCGCGACCTGATAAGGCCGGAGGGTGGCTTGAATCGTGCCGGGAACACCGGGAGTGACGTTCAGTTGGATTTCGGCCAGCCGGGTCTCCAGCTGCTGATCCAGTTCCTTCGGAGCCACACCGGCTTCGAGCAGGCTTCGTAAATGCATGATGTGAAGACGTTGCGGACCAGCGGCAAGCTCTTGAGCGGATATCCCAAGTTCATTCAGGGCAGCGAGAAGTCTGTCTGATCGTCCAATACGAAAACTTCGGTAAGCTCGCGAGGGAACCTGAACCGAATCGCCGCGGGCGGCGAGCAATAGCTGCAGTTCTTCAGGAGACAAGATCAGATCGGCTTCCGGCCGGGAAAATCGCAGGTCAAACCAATCGTTACCCGCATCGGCCCAATCAACCGACAGATCGATCTCAAGCGGTTTCTCGGTCAGCCCGCGCAAAGCTTTCGGCGTTTGCAATTCGATATCGCCCGGCAGCGATTGCGCCCATTTTGCGACGCGCTCGAGCGATCGATTCTTCTTGATGCGCCACTGCTTCGAAAGCGCGTCGTACTCCGAGGGCAATCCGGCGATCAGTTGTTCGAAACTCGTTCCGTCAGGAAGTTCATAGGCGACAAAGGCGTCCCCTTCGCAAACCACATGTTTGCCCGGCACACGCCAACCGGTTGCCTCGACCGCTGGGATTTCCTGTCCGTTGCGCGGATCGATCAGCCTGGGCAAAAGCGCAATGGAGTTATCCCCCTGGTGCAGCAGAACTTGCAGCTCGCGCTTGGGCTGAACTCGCGAAACGCGCATCGCCAAGGATCCGGGAAGCACGGAGACACCGTTGAGGACATGCCGGATCCCCGGGACCGATTCGACAGCCGCCCTGGGAATATCAACGACCGGCGGACACCAGAGTGAATCCACGGGGAACGGCGGCGGGCCCGCCTCAAGGAGAGTCGATCCAAAGAGATAGAGCGTCGTCGGACCCGGCAACATCAGAAGATTCGAGTCCGGGACTTGGCCGTTTTGAACCAGCTGGAACCTGTACAAGCCAGGGGATGTTTCAATCATTTCCCATGTTGCAGGCACCAGATCCAGGGTTTGTCCTTTTTGTCCTATCGTCCGGCACCTGACATCCCTCAACCGGAACAACCCGTTCAGCCGGGCCGCCAATCCCATGCCGATGGCCAAGCGAGCGGGTGGCTGAAACCCATCAGCAAGAAAATGCTGCAGCAACAAAGGCAATCTTTCATTGGGAATGTGCACCCGGCCCGTACGCCAATCTGCTCCCAACCGTTGAAGTTCGGCAGAGCGGATGGGCAGATATTTCGAGTTGTTTTGACTGTTGACCTCGAGGCGAAGGTCCTGCCCGTCGATTACCCACCGAAAATCGGATGGAAATTGTTCGTAGCCTGCCGGTTCGTCGTCGCGTTCGTACCTTTTCCTCCAGTCGAGCGTTGCCTGCTCGTTTCTCCACTCGTCGATTAGGCGTTCCGAATCGCTCGTATCGCTCCAGTCGCCGAAAAACGGGGGAATTTGCAATCCTCTCTGCCGCAGGTTCGCAATCACGAAATGCCAAAATCGCACGCGCGACAGTTCGATGCGTGGCGCGATCTTTATTTCGGACCAGTACTCATCTTCCGGCCATTTCGGGAACAGGCCTTTCAAAATCCGCCCATTGATCTGACTACCCTCCACCTGGGTCTGGTAGAGTGCTTCCAGACGTTCAACCCAATCGGTTTCCTTTTCCGTCAGCGTCCCGGGATTTTGCACCAGCGCGAAATAGTCATCCCTTTGTCCGGGTGTTTGCGCATCTCTCTCCGATACGACAGCCTTTTTTCGGAACCGTTTCGACAGGGAGAGCAGCGCGGCATAAACGTGCTTGCACTCCGTTCCCACGCGGCAAGTGCAAAGAAGGTTCCATGAGGATCCGCCGTAGGAGAGAGTGACGCCATGCAGTTTTCCATTCTCCTTTACTTCGGCTTCAAGGGTATTTGGATGGCCGGTCTCTTTCAGCGATCGCACGCGGTTCTCTTCAAAAAGTCGTCTACCCCCGTTTACCACAGTCAAGCCGAACCTGCTTAAAGCTGTCTCAACGATTTCGGAATCGATCAAAACTTCCGCGCAATGCATGGGAAATCTTTATAAGCGATCGCTTTCGGAAAAATCCAGAAAATTCGCCTGCAAAATACATCATATTGTGGCCGTTCTGACCTATGTACACAATATACGGGGCAGGCTCTAATTAATTCTGATGGGGATTTTGTTTTCTCGTTGTTCCGTTGACTTGGGCGCGAAATCTTCAAAATCGTGCTCGTCCTTCGTGCTCGTGGCGCGGATCGACGCGGACGGAACTCGCACGATCGGGCGATTCGTAAACCGCGATTCGAGCCAAGTCCCGACAGCTTCTGGTCATGAATCATGTCGGGACTCGGACTCAGGCCCAGTGTCCCACCTTCACCGACAAGGGCGATCCGGCTCCATTTGCGTGCAGCTTGAATCGCAGTGAGGCGGCCCTTGTCGCTGCCGCTGGCGTCGATCGCTCTTTCTACACCATGCCCATTTGTCAGGCTTCGAATCTCCTCGACGTTTTGGGTCCCGCTTTGAGCACGTGATCCGCCAGACCGAGCCTCTGGGCAACCTCTAAGCGTTCGTCAACGACATCGACTCCAATGAGCTTGTCAGCACCCATCGCCTTCGCAAGCATGAGCGCCGCGAGTCCCACCATCGGTATAGGAAAGCTCGTCAGGCAGCGCCACAAGATCCTTTTCTTCGGCCAAGATATAGGGGCGCCATGCCCCCGTCCCTCTGCCAGCCGTAGGCCGCCCGAAGCGGACTCGTACAGCTTATCATGTAGCCACGGCGACGTCGTAGCACACGCCACACCCGGAAATATGGTAAACTATGACACGATCTCCCTTTTTGAACCGCCTCAGGCCAAGTCCTTCTTCCACAATTTGCCCACACGGTTCATGCCCTGCGATTTTGTTTTGATACCCTTCGGGCCCCTTCCCGACGTGCTCACGGTAGATCGCTCGGATATCGCTCCCGCAAATCGTGGAAGATTTCGTTTTGATTAAGACTTGACCAGGCCCGGGCTCGGGAACGGGGAACTCTCTAAGCTCTACGGTGCTGTTTCCGGGTAGCACGGCTCCCATCATCATCTTGCTCATCATAATCGTACCTTTGCTAAGCTTGATTTAGCATGGATGAATGGTGAATCGGATCGAAATCCACGCTTAAAAAAATGCTACGATGAAAATGCCACCGCAACTCTAATCCGGCGAAGCAGCTTTTACGGCTAAGCAGTCCCACTCGATTCCAGTGGCCGATCGCGAAAAACAGGGTTGCAGCCCGTTTCCTTTGGACTTAAATAACTTCCTCTTAGTATCCGAAGCGCGGTTAGCTCAGTGGTAGAGCACTACCTTGACACGGTAGGGGTCACAGGTTCGAACCCTGTATCGCGCACCACTCCCTCAGACCCGCCAACGCAACCCTAACCTATTGATTCTCAAGGGTTAAGAACCAGCTACCGGGCGGAGTCAAGTAGTAAATGGCCTTATGTGCATAGGGCTTGGCGACTCAGTTTTGTGTTCCATAGGTGCGTATAGGAGTTGAAAAGGCAGACTGGAGATGCCATTTTGGCTGACCACTACCCTAATGAAAATCCGAGGACTCTACAAATATGCAAATTCAAGCTTCTACTGGTATCGCTGGACTGAAAATGGAAAGCGGAAAGCTGTTTCCCTCCAGACAGATGACCTTGCGGAAGCCTTCACAAAAGTCAAACAAATCCAGGCCGGCGCGTGGTACTCCCGGTGGGAGAGAGCGGAGCCAACAAGAACATCTGCAAGAAAATTGGTAGAGGACTACGTCAAGGTCGCGCAAGCTCGAGCCAAGAAGCCCCTCCGCCGGGAGACGGCGAAGGTACGTAGCTACATTCTCCACAAGTTCCTGGTGGACCAGGAAATAGAGGACATCGGTCAAATCAGGCGAGGGAACATTGAGGACTGGTTATCCTGCCGGAAAAGGGCTGGGCTTAGCCGAGACACCCTCCACACGCAGGCCAGGGCTCTCAAGACGTTCCTGGCATACCTCGTAAACCGCAAGCTGGTTCGGGCTGATATCCTCTCAGATTTTGAGATTCCAGAACCAGGGGCCGTCGGCCGCAAGAACTGGCTCAAGAAAGATGTAGTCAAGCGGGTCATTGGCGAGAGCCACGATGATGAGCTGACGTTCATTCTCCATTGTGGATTTCATGCAGGGCTCAGGCGCAACGAAATTTCCAACACCAGGGTCGGCTGGTTCGATTTGGAAGCTGGGATCGTGCATGTTCAGAATGAGGTTGAAACGGGGTTTGTGTTGAAGGACAGGGAGAACAGGAGCATCCCACTAGCCAAAGAATTTAAGGACTTCCTCCAAACCTTTCTGGCTGATAAGCAGCCGGGTTCTTATGCCATCCGCCCAGAAAAGACGCAGGGAGTCTGGCGATACCGATACGATTTTGATGCGCTGTTCGCCAGCCACATGCGGAGATGTGGCGTCAAGTGCACCATTCACGACATGAGGAGAAGCTTTGCTTCCAACCTTGTCTCCGCCGGCGAGAGTATCTACATCGTCGCCAAGTGGTTGGGAGACGGAATCCCCGTGGTCGAGAGATCCTATGGCCATTTGGCTCCTTCGGCGGGTAACATCAACAGGCTAACGTGAGTCGGGGAAGGGATGGGTAGAGCACCAGTGGACGTCGTCCCGCCCTGTCTCTTTTACCACCGCGTTCCTTGGTGGGCGTGTTGGACTAGTCGCTTCCCTCCGCTGTTTGCTCGCGGACCTTTCTCGGTCGGCCTCGCGGGCCGCTGCCCTCCGCACGCTGCAGCATCCGCTCCTTGAGTTCCTCTGGATTCACAGACATCAGCAGGTTCGCGTGCTGCATCGCTTGGTACTTCAGGTACGCGCAAGGTCACTTCGAATTTTTTCGCCTCGGTGAATGCAGGCAGCGTGTCCTCCAGTAAAGACGTCAATACCCTGCCAGCGCGGGGTAT
>DASZHC010000142.1:0-2433 GCA_035938215.1 Chthoniobacterales bacterium | reverse complement strand
GACGAGCAACGCAGTCGCCGGCCCATTTTCATCGCAACCCTTCGGGCCGGAGCCAGTTGGCCGTTTTTCTGCGTTGCTCTCTCGGCCCGTATGATTCAGATATGGGCGCTCGTTCGCGCCTTGAAAAACAGCCAACTGACTTCCGGCAAAATACATGTTATTTCGGGGACAGGACACTAGGATCGTCCATCCATACTGCACCAACGAGCCGGTAACGATCCCGCTTGTCGAGCGTTGTGTTGATGCTTCCAGGTTTGAATACATCATCGGCCATCCTCTTGCTAACAGCTAGGATTTCCGGATCGATCCCTTCTTTGTCATCGGCTTTGGAGGCCCGGTAGACCCGGTAGACGGATGTTTGGAAAACGCGTCCAGTCTTGGTGAAGGACTGCTTTGTTTCGTCAAAATTGGCCAGGATGTCCGGAGTCGGCTTCGGCACCACGTTGGCATCCGCGAGGGGGCTGCCGGCCTTGAAAAGCAGATAATCGGTAACGGGAGGAGTAGTGGGAATCAGTCCGATGGGAGTGGGTGGCTTCGTGGGATTGTGAGCGGCGCTGGGAGCTGTGTCCGGGTTCCCAGCGGAATCGACGTGTTCAAACGTCGACCAAATGAATTCAGGATGATCTTGCAGCACGAAAGCCACATAGAGGGCAACGAGCGCGACCGTAACCTCCCGTGGATCATCCTTTTTTGACGGGTCCGCGAAGAGATTGCCCTGATTGTCCGTCTTCAACCAGGGCACGAATGCTTTTGTGACGAAATAATTATCCGGGGTTGAACTGTCAATCACGATCTGCCATGCGGATTTTAGCTCGATGGAACCGGGTGGAAACTCAAGATTTTTGAACCCCGGATCTTGTTCCGCTTTCTTCAGACCGGCACGCGTGAGCAGATGGTTGTTCGTGAAGAAGTTCTTGATCGTGTCATTCATATGAATGGCGTAGAACAAGGGGTTGCCGTTCCTGTCAATCACCGGGGCCAGCGATCCGGCCTGGTTCACTCCTGCACCGATCCGAGGATGGGATTTCGGATCGGAGCTATTTGCCCTTTGCAGTGATTTAGGCGCTAGGCTGAGTTCGTTCGCAAACTTCTCGCTCTTCAATGGAAAGTTCCCGGCAAACTTCGCGCCGAAGGTCTCCTCGATGGTCGAAAAATCGCGGACAAGAAATAGTGGCAAGGTCTTGCCATCAGGCCCAGCTACGGGCTGCGTGGCATAGAGGAAGACCTGCCAGGCAGCCTGATAAAAAGGGCAGTCGCCTCCCTTCTCATCATGCCTTTTCGGCGCTGGCTCGGCGAAGACCGGGAGCGGTGCTACGGCATTCAGCCATTTCGGATCTGCGGAGCATGTCTCTTCAGCCCGGACTGAAGTTGCGATTCCCGGAAGAAGGATGCAGGCAAGCATTGTGAGATGCCTCATGGCTGCTCCTGACGACCGCCAGATTTTCGAAACGGATGTCTTTCGCCTGGTGGAACCGTTGATTTTGTAGCGAATAGAACATTTATCAGGCAATGATAACCAACAGTGTTGATCGAAGAAGGAACCGATTTGGAAATAGTTCCTCGTCGCACGCCCAAGAGCTATTGTAGGCAATGGCCGAAGTCAAAGAGTCTCTCCGCGCACTGAGGAAGATCTGCCCGCGCGAATACGACGGTGGAATGAATTACTGTTTGCAAGAACGCTAACCGCACCATCTTGGCGAGATATGAACATGCGCAGCCTCGCTTCTCTCCTGACAGTTCTCAGTATCGCCACCACCGCAGGCGCTGAGCCGGAATGGCTAACCCTACCGCCCACGCCGACGCTACCGAAGGCCGAGCGCAGCGGCTATGCGCCGGTGAACCGGATTCAGATCTGGTACGCCGTGTTCGGGCGAGGCGAGCCAGTGATCTTGCAACATGGCGGGCTCGCCAACTCGAATTATTGGGGCAACCAAGTGCCGGCGCTGGCGAAGCATTATCGGGTCATCGTCATGGACAGCCGTGGCCACGGGCGCAGCGCGCGCGACGAGCAGGCCTTTAGCTACGATTTAATGGCCTCCGATGTGATTGGCCTGATGAACTACCTGAAAATCCGCAAGGCGGCGATTGTCGGTTGGAGCGACGGGGCGATTTTGGGCCTGGATATCGCTATCCGTCATCCCGAGCGTCTGACTAGGCTCTTCGCCTTCGCCACCAATTCCGATCCGAGCGGTGTAAAGGACGTCGCTCAAAGCGCCGTGTTTAATGCCTATATTGCACGAGCCGAAAAAGAGTACGAGAAGCTTTCGCCGACACCGGACCAGTACAAGTCGTTCCTCAATCAGATCAGCAAGATGTGGGCGACGCAGCCGAACTTTACCGCGGAACAGCTGCGAGGTATCAAGGCGCCGACTTGGATCGTTGACGCAGATCATGACGAGGCGATCAAGCGGGAGAACACCTTGTTCATGGCCG
>DASZHC010000141.1:0-5471 GCA_035938215.1 Chthoniobacterales bacterium | reverse complement strand
AGATTTTTACGACATGGAATTATCCCTTCTCTTACGCGCTCAAATTTTTACCCCAGACGCATATCCAGCGCGTGCGTCCGACCCTGCAGTTCAACGCCATGTGCGTGGCGCATAAGGCTATGCTCTCGAGGCAGTCCCTTTCCAATGACTCCGTTCTCAAGCTCGATCCTCGGCAAATCCAGGAACTTTTGCAGCAGGATCTTTCCGCGCAGATCAATCATAACGTAGACGCCGGGCTGCTGGAACGCGTCGATTCAGAGAAGGTTCGTTACACATGGCGCGGCATGTTTTATCTTTGGTTCAGATTTCTTTTGGATTTCATGCGCTTATAGGGAAGACCACTTCGCGATTTTCGTAGATTCCCGCGTCGATTGTTTTCGTTGCATCCTCGGAGTTTCTGAACTTCACGTCGCCCACGATTACCACGCCGGGCCCAAACTTCAGATTTCCCTCGACCGCCAGCGACCTGCAGCGCGCTAGAGACGGCACACCTGCAGCGACAAGTTCCTCCAATCGGTCGACGAGTTTGTAACGATCCTCCAGTTTTACGATCGGCGGTGCGGAAATCCGATCGGGGATAAGTTTCAATCGAAACTCGGTATCCAGCTCGTATGCATCTGAGCGAACGCTCAAAAGGTCCGCAGTAGATTTAACAGGTGCGAACCGGCTGCGCGGCACTTGGATCGCTGACGCGCCATCGAAACATTCGACGGCCGCGCCCATTGCAGTTTCGAGCTGGAAAACCTTCGACGTGGTCTTGTTACGGGGGTCGACGGTCTTTTCGTTTCGAATCAAAGGGAGTGGAAGCAAACCATTCCCGCGATCGAGTTCGGCCCGAAGCGCGTCAAGACGAATCCATAGATTGTTGGTATTGAAAAAGCGGTGCCGTTCGATGTCCTGGAAGGCCTCCATGTCCTGATCGGGACATTGTGCAGATTCCCGAAGCAGTAGACGTCCATCGCCCTTTCTACGCGCAAGATGGCCCCCTTTGCGGTCAGTTGCTGTGCGCGCGGTCACCTCCATAAGGAACGGAGCGCCGCTCTTGGCGTAGAACGCCAGCAGCCTCATATCGAGCGTAGCGCCCAGGTTATCAGAATTCGAAACGAACAAGTAGCGCTTCCCACTGGCGAGCAGTTGATCAAGCAGTCCGGAACCGAGAAGCGACGGATAGATGTCGCCATGTCCGGGAGGACACCATTCGAGCAATGGATTGTCCGCCCATGCAACGGGCCCAAGGGATTTCACATCGATCTTCGGCACCTTGTTCTGCATCAGTTCGAGTTTCCTGAGATCACCAAGTTCCTGATAATGCCTTAGAGCCGTAGCCGTATCGTCGCTTGTGCTGAAACTGTTCATGAAAAACAGCGCCAACTGCGGCGCGATGCTGGAACGCAAGTTCAGATACTGGCGAACGATGACATCAAGAAATGTGAGATCGCCTCTCACTCTGAGCAGACTCTTTGCCTTTTCCAATCCCATACCCGTGCCGAGGCCGCCATTCAATTTCAATACGACGGTTTCAGCCGCGAGCACCGAAACATCACCCGGATCCGGTTGGTCGGCGAGGGTTGGAAGGTTCTCAACAGGAGTCAACGACCCTTCCGGGATTAGACCGGTCTCGTTGAGTACTAGCTTTTTATATTGGTGCAGAAAGGCTTGGATTGCCGCGGCGCTAAGACCCGCCTTCTCCATCTTCGCCTGAATCTTGGGCGTTGCGTCACGCATTAGCAATCAGTTGGTGTGTTGCCCTCCCGTCCTGGAGATGCGCTCCGTCGCAGCCGCGCTCGACGATGCCTACATCATTCACCATGGCGCCGAGGGACCAGCGCCCTCCAAGAAGATTCAGCTTCGTCCGTTCTCGCGAGGTAGACGGGGTCATGTCTCAACTTTCAACATTCGCTGCGCTCTATTCTTTCAGGGCAGGCATCTGACGTTTATGTAGAAATCAAATGTTGAAAGTTGAGACATGACCCCGTCGCAGGTTAATACCGATAAAAGTCGGGTTTGAAAGGGCCCTCCAAACCGATGCCGAGGTATTCTGCCTGCCTAGCGTTCAATTGCGTCAGCTTGACGCCAAGTTTATCCAGATGAAGACGGGCCACCTTCTCGTCCAACCGCTTCGGCAAAACATACACCTTGTTTTCGTAGGCCTGCCGGTTGGTAAACAGCTCGATCTGGGCCATGACCTGGTTTGTAAATGAAGCGCTCATCACGAACGATGGATGTCCGGTCGCGCATCCCAGATTCATTAAACGTCCTTCCGCAAGGATAGTGATTCGCCTGCCATCCGGCCACTCCACTTGATCCACCTGCGGCTTGATCTTGATGCGTTTGAGCTTCTGATCCTCGAATACGCCGGCGACGTCGATCTCAAGATCAAAATGGCCGATATTCGCAACAATCGCCTGGTGCTTCATTGCATCAAGATGCTCCCGCCGGATAACATCACGGCACCCCGTAGCCGTAATGAAAATGTCGCCATCGCGCACCGCTTCTTCGAGGGTCGTGACCTGGTAACCTTCCATGGCAGCCTGAAGCGCACAGATCGGATCTATCTCCGTAATGACGACCCTCGCACCCTGGCCCTTCAAAGATTGAGCGCATCCTTTGCCAACGTCACCATAACCGCAAACCACAGCCACTTTGCCCGCAACCATGACATCCGTAGCGCGCTTCAAACCGTCCAGGAGTGATTCGCGACATCCGTAGAGATTGTCGAATTTCGACTTTGTACACGAATCATTCACGTTGAAAGCAGGGCAACCAAGTTCACCTCGCTCCATCATCTGATAGAGCCGATGAACGCCTGTAGTGGTTTCTTCGGACAATCCGCGGATACTGGCTAGAAGTTGAGGATACTTCCGATGAACAACCGCGGTTAAATCACCACCGTCATCCAGAATCATGTTGAGGGGCTGTCCATCCGGCCAGAAAATTGTCTGCTCGATGCACCAGTCATATTCCTCCAGGGTTTCTCCTTTCCATGCAAACACGGGAATCCCATGCGCAGCTAAAGCGGCCGCCGCATGATCCTGGGTGGAAAAGATGTTGCAGCTTGACCAACGAACCGATGCGCCCAACTCAATGAGCGTTTCGATCAACACCGCGGTTTGAATTGTCATGTGCAGGCAACCGGCAATTCGAGCGCCCGCAAGCGGCTTTGAAGTTCCGAATTCCTCTCGGAGCGCCATTAAACCGGGCATCTCCGTCTCGGCAATTTCGATTTCTTTTCTCCCAAACTCGGCTTGCCCGAGATCGGCGACTTTAAAGTCGGCACCAGATTGCGTTGTAATGGTATTCATGAAGGCTTGGAAAAATAGAGACAGAGGCGTTCGCGCACACTTCCGCGCAAAGCCCGAGTGGGTTATGCTACGAAAGCCTTGAGGGCTTCTGCCTTGTCGGTGCGCTCCCAGCGAAGCGCTTCCAAATCATCCTCGCGGCCGAAATGCCCGTAGTTGGTTGTCTTGCCGTAGATCGGACGAAGCAAAACGAGTTGTTGAATAATCGCCGCCGGCTTGAAATTGAAGATCTCGCGAATGGCTTGCTCAATTTTTATCTCATCGACCGTTGCTGTGCCAAACGTGTCAACCGAAATGCTCACAGGATCGGGATGCCCGATGGCGTAAGCAAACTGAACTTCACATCGATCTGCCAAACCCGCTGCCACGACATTTTTGGCAACGTATCGCCCCATGTATGCAGCAGACCGATCCACTTTCGAAGGGTCCTTTCCGGAGAATGCGCCGCCACCGTGCCGGCCCATACCGCCATAAGTATCAACGATAATCTTTCTACCGGTCAGGCCGGAGTCACCCTCGGGACCACCGATCACGAACCGGCCGGTAGGGTTGATGAGGTATCGCGTCTCGGGAGTAATCCATTCCGCTGGAATTACTTTTTTCATTACCCGCTCGACGAGTGTCTCCCGGATCTCCTTATGTTTCACATCCGCTGCGTGCTGAGTGGAAATGACGATCGCTTCAACACGGATCGGGCGATAACCTTCGTATTGTATTGAAACCTGTGTTTTCGCGTCGGGACGGAGCCATGGCAATTCGCCGGATTTGCGTAGCCGCGTCAACTCTCTGCCTAGCTGATGACTCAACTGGATCGGAGCCGGCATCAATTCCGGGGTTTCGCGGACGGCGAACCCGAACATCAACCCCTGATCCCCCGCTCCTTGTTCGTCTGTTTCCTTCCCCTCAGCCTTTATCGGGTCCACCCCTTGCGCAATATCGCGCGATTGCCGACTTAAGGCTTGAATGATGACACAGGTGTCGGCGTGAAACAGAGAATCATGGTGGATATATCCAATCTCCCTGATCGCCGAACGAACTTCGTCGAGGTAGTCAAACTTCGCGTTGGTCGTGATTTCGCCGGCGATAACAACCAAATTGCCTTTTGCCAAGGTTTCGCACGCAACGCGGCTTTGTGGATCCTGGGCCAGGCATGCATCGAGGATCCGATCGGAGATAGTGTCGCAGACCTTGTCCGGATGACCTTCGGTAACAGATTCAGAAGAGAAGATATAACGTCGCGCCATAGTAGGATGAAGAGGATTGGCCTGTTGATGAACTACCGCGGATTAGAGTGCGGCGAAAGCAGTAGAGAATATTGACCAATCATGATACGCTGATATATCGACTAGAATTCCATGCAGTCAACTCTGAATTCTTTACGCACTTTGGCCGATCCGACCCGCGCCCGCCTCATGCACCTCCTTCAAACCGAAGAACTCTCCGTGGCCGAAATCCAGGAAATCCTCGGCATGGGACAGTCCCGTATTTCAACGCATCTGGCGCAACTCAAGCGGGCCGGCCTCGTGCAGGATCGCCGCGTCGGCAAGAATATTTATTACAGCTGGGGTGCCGGAGGACCGATCAGACAGCCCGAACTCCGAAGTCTAATCGGATTAGCAATGCATGAAATGCCCGAGGCGGATTCGGACAGCTCCGCGTTGAATCATGTTCTGGCCAAGAGGAGGGATCGTGTCCGCGAATATTTTAACAAGCTGGCCGGGAAGTTTGGACGCAGTTATTGCCCGGGACGATCCTGGCAGGGACTGGCGCATTTGCTTTTGGCATTAGTTCCGGCAATTGATGTCGCTGACCTGGGAGCAGGAGAAGGTACACTGTCCCAATTGCTGGCGAAGAGGGCCCGAAAGGTGATTGCCATCGACAACTCGGAGCGGATGGTCGAAGTGGGAACCCAGCTCGCCAAAGATCATGGGTTTACAAATCTGGAGTATCGCCTGGGCGATCTGGAGGACCCGCCAATCGCAGAAAACTCAATTGATCTTGCAATTTTCAGCCAAGCCTTGCATCACGCCAACAGCCCTCAAAAGGCGCTGGGAGCAGCCCGGCACTCCTTACGGAGTGGCGGCCGGCTGGTTGTCGTGGATTTACTCGCCCACACCTTTGAACAGGCCAGAGAGCTATACGCTGACCTTTGGCTGGGATTTAGCGAGATCG
>DASZHC010000140.1:0-6890 GCA_035938215.1 Chthoniobacterales bacterium | reverse complement strand
GCCCAAAAGCCTACGGCCAAGGCCCTCGGGTATTCTCTAAAAGCGGATCCGCTAATAAGCTATCTTAATGGCTAGCTTTAAAATCGCCACAATCTACAAGGATCATGCAACCTTACGGGGTTATGAAAAATGCGGGCTAAACTCGCAGCGCATTTCGCCGTAGTTCAATCCATGAGTTCGACCGCAAACAACACAAAGACTGCATTGAATGTCATCGGATGCCTGGCACTGCTTCATGCAATCCGTTTGGGCAAAACCCCGAAACGCACACGGCGAAATATTCGAACCGCATCCGTCTAGCGCTCCGGCGCACGCTTGCGGCTATTCAGGGCATCAGGGGCGGGTTCCCTCAAAATGCTATAGCTGAAACTTCAACCTCATTCCAAAATGCGCTCGGAAGCCGCAGCTTCACAGGGAAAGAAAGACCTTCATTCCTGGTTAGTCGGTTTAATCGCGCTGGCCGCCTTGCTTTGGGTCCTCGGCGATCTTATGGGCTGAGTTGGCGACAGCCGCTCTCCGCGTGTAACACGCCTCTGCCAATCGCAGGGTTCCGAAGCCTTCGCCCGACGTTCCCCGTCCTCCTCCCAGCGATCTTGCAATTTGCTTCATCCTCGGCCGCGCGCCCCCGCATCCATCGGCGGGAGTTTTCTGGTCTCCTCAGCGCGAGCCTATTCACCCGGCGGGCGGTATTCCACTCGGGTTCGTGTAGCCTGATCCATCTCCTCCGGCGTGAGCAGAACAGTCGTCTTGGTCCGAACGGCCCCAGTCGTTACAGCTAGAGATATAGCGGCAGCGGTGACATGGTCTGGTCCTTCGGTGATCACGTAGGCGTCATTCTCCCCAAAAGCGAAGTAGAACGCTTCGAGGCGGCCACCAAGCTTCTTGAGCATCTCTTCCACGTGCATCCGGCGCGCCGTTCCACCTTCTTTCATCAGGCCTTGAATTCCTTCGGGAGTATACGAAACCGTCGTCAAATACTTTGGCATAATTCAGCTCTTGAACAGGGCTCTGGCATTTTCCGGTAGCCAAAAGAAAATCGCAAGGGCGACAACGATCCGTTTCTTCATCCCAAGGGGCCGGAATCGATTTTGCTTTTCAAGGATTCCAGGAGATTCGGTTCTCCTTCATTGATGCTGCGCGAAATCGCTCTCACCGCTTTCGGGCCCATTGGAAACGTCGGCATTCGGTGCGGATGGCACGCCAGTACCATACGCACTTGGAATATCAGAATCGTTCGCACACGAGGTAATAAATAATCCTGCTGCCGCAAGAGCGAGCAACCCGATCGCGATTTCTATATTTCTGGTCAATCTCCTGGATTGTCGTCGCCAAATCATTAGTTGCAAGGACAACTCCATCTTTGATTGCCTGAAGTTGGTCGCGGGTTTATTTGTGTTCAATATGGAAGTCCTCCAGACTT
The DNA here is from genome assembly GCA_035938215.1 of Chthoniobacterales bacterium. GTDB lineage: Bacteria > Verrucomicrobiota > Verrucomicrobiia > Chthoniobacterales > JAFAMB01 > DASZHC01. The sequence continues at coordinate 5,470 of DASZHC010000140.1, read as the reverse complement.
TATCTGTAGCTCTGGGCCTGGCTGCGCTCTCGGGTTACAGTCTTTATCTTACCGTCTTTGCAACCGGGTTGTCGATCCATCTCGGGTGGGTCCACCTTTCGCCGCAGTTCGCATCCCTTTCAGTTCTGGGAGATCCGGTCATTCTTGTTGTTTCCGGTATCCTGTTCCTCCTGGAATTTTTTGCAGACAAGATCCCATGGGTGGATTCGGTCTGGGACGCCGTCCACACCATAATCCGCCCCCTTGGAGGCGCATTCCTGGCGGTGCGGGCGCTTGGAGCCACAAATCCGGTATTTGAAGTCACTGTAGCATTGCTGGGCGGAGCCATGAGTTTTGCATCCCACAGCTTGAAAGCCAGCACTCGTCTCGTGGTGAACAGTTCGCCCGAACCGTTTTCGAATATCGCCGTCAGCACCGGCGAGAACATTTTGGTTCTCGGCGGGGTCGCGCTCCTTTGGCACTATCCCGTCATTGTTTTCTCGGTTTGTGTCGTTCTCTTTGCGCTTACTTTCTATTTTCTGCCAAGGATCTGGCGATCGATCTCTGTCAATCTCTGGATGATTGCTCGCAAGCTCAACCGACTACCGATCGACGAAACCGACAGCAAATTGCCGGATCAATTCCCTGCGCGATTGGAAACCAGTTTCCGGCGGCTGACTGGGCGCGAAACGACCGTCTCCTGGGCGGCGCCCTGCGTCTCTGGCAAAGGCAAAAATCTTGATCCAAATCGCTTTGGCTACTTGATCGCCACGAACGAGGATCTCAACAAGGTTTACTTCGTCGCGAAATCCTTCCTTGGCGATTCGTCGAGGACGATGGAGATCGATAAGGCCTCACTTGAGCACAAGCTGCTTTGCGAAGAATTGCATCTCTACGGCAAGGGCCTGCGGTTTACGTTCAAGTTCGATCATTCCCGCACCTTGATCGCTTCCAGCATTGCGCAAAATCTCGAGCGGCGCCTTGCCCCTGCTGATCCTCTGCCCATTGCAGTGAGCTAGCGCACCGTCTCGCATATAATAGTGACATCGTTGCGTTCAAAATGGGCCGCCGGCAAGGCGGTCCGAGTCGGACTGGCGTTGTCTTTGCCGCTGAGCCGCTTCCGCCAGCGGTTTCTGGAGGGCTGCGGTCCCTCGCAGCCGTTGCCGGCCGTAAATTGAATACCGTTTCGCGGCGCCGACGGAGCGGACGCCCAGGGAATCGGCCAGCAATGACGCGCTCGCCCTTGAGCCGGTTTGAACATATTCCAAAACGGCTCCGGAACATTCAGCCCTTCGGGTGACATTTCCTACTCGACGCTTAATCCCACGCCTGCAATCACGCCAATCCGTTATCCTTCAGGATCTGTTCGCAATTGGATTTGTCGATTGCCATCGTTGAAAGGATGATTTTCTTATCCACTTTCTCGCCCTTAACAATCTTGAGTCCCTGGCGAACGCCTTCCGCGCCGGGAGTGGCATAAAGGAAAGTCGCCGTGAGTTCGCCTTTGCAAACCCAGGTGACCCCCTCATTCGGCAATGCATCGATCCCGAGAAACTTAATTTCTTTTTCGCGACCGGCGTCCTTACAAGCAAGGAACGCTCCATAGGCGACTGGATCATTATGACCGTAAACGAGGTCGATTTTATCGAACGACTTCAATGCCGTTGACATGACTTCGTATCCCTTAGGTTGTTTCCAGTCCGTATCGATCGGCTGCAGCAGCGATTTGATGCCCGATTCCTTGCCGGTAAACTCCGCGAATCCATCATGACGGTCGTGAGCCGGCTGAGTGCCCATACCGCCCCAGAGCTCAACAATATTCCCCTTGGCGTTCCCAGGTCCGCCGAGCAATTTGACCGCATATTCACCGGCCGCCCGCCCAATCGCCACGTTATCGCCGCCTATGAACTGCGTGTATTTATCCGTGTTAACGTTCCGATCGAGAACGATCACCGGAATTTTCGCATCGATAGCTTTTAGTGTTACTCCAGTCAACCCAGCCGATTCTTTTGGACTGATAATGAGGACGTCCACCCCTTGCTGGATTAAATTTTCAACGTCAGCGACTTGTTTTTCTGTCTTGTCCTGACCATCGGTAATGATCAGTTCCAGTTCTGGATGTTTTGCAGCCTCTTTCTGCATATCTTTATTGAACTGGACACGCCACGGTTCGACGACCGTTACTTGCGAGAAACCAAACACGTATTTCTTCGCTTCGGCCCGGATATAAAACGGCTTGAATACGGTCGAAGCCGCAGCAGCGGCGATAGTTGTTTTGATGAACGCTCTTCTTTTCATGGGGGCAACGGGGGGTTTGTAGTTAATGGGAATTGTTAGGAGAAAATTGCTTGGTTTGTTAGTTCTGGAGTCCCTTTGACCGGCGAATACGGATTCATCGCGTCACTTTTTCCGATACTTGTTCTTTCGATCTCCCGGGATAGGCGGACGGGTAGACACTCGAACGCAGACGCTTCCACCACAGACCGAGCTGTCCCTCCTGCAGAAGGACCGCGGCCAGAATGATTGCTCCCTTCAGAACAAACTGCGTATTGCTGTTAATGTTCTTCAGTAAAAGAATATTGCTTAGAAATCCAAAGATCAGCACTCCAACCAGGGTTCCGATCATAGACCCTTTGCCGCCCATCAAATTGGTTCCGCCGATAACGACCGCCGCAATCGCATCGAGCTCGGCCCCAGATCCCGCATCGGGCTTACCCTGGCGATACTGCGCTGTGTAGAGCACCCCGGCCAGGCTGGCTAGCATTCCTGAAACCGCGTAGACGGAGATCTTTACTTGGTCGACATGGATTCCAGCGAGTCGAGCAGCCTGTTCATTTCCGCCAATTGCATAGATATACCGTCCGAAAGTCGTGAATTTAAGAACAAATCCGAAGATCAGAACCGCGACCAGAAAGAATATGCCGGGAACCGGCACCACCTGCAGTACCAGCGCTCGCAAAATATCGAATTTCTCCGTTGCATTCGATCCGGTGTAGACTGGGTAGATAGCAGCGGTTTCTCCACCCAGCAATCGCGCCGCGCCCAGGATCGCTACCATCATGGCCAACGTAACGATGAACGGCTGCATCCTGCCCTTCGAAATGATGAGCCCGTTCAATGACCCTACCGCAAGGCCCACTGCCGGAACGGTGACGAGCACCCCGAGGACGGTAAACTTCGATTGCAGCTGGCTTGTAGTCCACCAAACCGACAATCCAGCGACAACCAACCCCAGAATAAGACCGAACAATCGAACACCCGGACTCGGCTTTTCCACCGGACGCGATCCGCGCCGAAGATTGATCGCAATCAGCGGCACGAGGTAAGCGCAAAGCAGAAGGCAAACAAGCGCCAGGATTGGAATGGAACTCGCCGAGGCCGTTGTCCAGCCCTGCAACGTCAACAGCATCGCGCACAGCATGCAGCCCAAGGCCATCATTGAGCCTACGGAAAGGTCGATGCCGCCGGTCATAATAACGAGCGTCATGCCGACCGCTATAATTCCATTGTTTGAGACCTGGCGCAGAACGTCCGACTGATTTCCCGGACTCAAGAAAATGTTGATTCCTTTGCGATTGACTGGCGATAGAAAGATTCCCAGCCCGTAAAGAACGGCGAGCCCCCAGAAGAGCTTGGTCATCATCAAGAATCGGAAAGCGTTGGCAGGAACCTTTTTCAAGCGGCAGCCTCCGGAGTCAAAAATTCAGGTTGAGTAGCTCCGCCCGACGAGGCGAACTCCAGGATTATCTCCTGCGAAAAGTCTTCCCGATTCAGAATCGCCGTCGGTAGCCCTTCTCTCAAGACCAGGATTCGGTCGCTTAATAAGATCAACTCCGGGAGTTCAGATGTGACAAGGATGATTGCCAATCCTTGCCCGGCAAGTTCTTGAATCAAGCGATAGATTTCCGCCTTCGCGCCGACATCGATGCCCCGTGTAGGCTCATCCAACAAGAGGATTTTCGGCTGCGTCACAAGGCACTTACCCACAACAACCTTCTGCTGATTCCCCCCGCTCAAGGATGCAACGATCTGGGCGGGGCCATGCGCAGCTTGGATGTTCAATTGCGCAATCTTGGCGCTTGCCAAAGCCTGCTCTAAAGTATTGGAGACCACGCCAAAATGGGCGAGTAATCTGGTAACCGGCAGCCCAACGTTGCGATCAATCCCGGCTCCAAGAATTAGTCCGTCGCGTTTTCGGTCCTCCGTGACTAGCGATATTCCGGCCTCCTTCGCCAGAACAGGGCTGAGAATCCTTGTTGTTTTCCCCCGAATACGAACGACGCCGCCCGAGGTTGCAGGGTGAAGCCCAAACAGGACTTCCAATGTTTCGGTTCGTCCCGCTCCCAGCAGTCCACCGAGTCCGAATACCTCCCCGGCTGCAACGGAAAAACTCACATTGTCGACCAATCTTGGCCGGAGCGGCGTCGGGCGAGGATGCTCCAGCCAAAGGTTCCTGACATCGATCAGTGGCTCGCGGACTGCAGCGGGATCTTTGCCGGTGGCTAGCATCTCCTGGATTTCCCGTCCAACCATCATCCGAATCAACTCGCGTCTGCTGGCTTGTTTCCCTGAGAGCGTTCCGATGAGCCGGCCGTCACGCAACACGGTAACCGTATTAGCCAGTGCAAGGACCTCTTCCATCCGGTGGGAGATGTAAACGATTGCAACACCTTCAGCAGCCAAACGCCGAATCACTTGAAAAAGTCGGTCCGTTTCGTTGATCGATAGCGCCGATGTTGGTTCATCCATGATCAGGATCCGCGCTCTGGCTACAAGCGCTTTCGCAATTTCGACCAGTTGCTGTTCCCCAACCCGCAGTTTGGAGACCGGAGTTTCCAGATTCCCGTGATAGTCGAGCATCTTGAGAACCTCGCGCGCCGCCCGGATCTGGTTCGCACGATCGACAATGAAACCGGACCTCAGCTTCTCCTGGCCCAGAAAAATATTCTCGTCCACCTCAAGTTCCGGTACCAGACATAGTTCCTGGTGAATAATTGCTATCCCGGCACGCGCAGCCGCGCGCGGCGAGGTGAGATGCACGATCTTTCCATCAACCGCGATTTCCCCCTCGAAGTCCTCGATCAACCCCGCCGCGATCTTCATTAACGTGCTTTTGCCGGCGCCATTTTCTCCCATCAACGCATGGATTTCGCCTCTGTGTAATTCGAAATCGACGTCGATCAACACTCTGCTTGCGCCGAACGACTTTGCGATTCGGCGCATCCGGAGAGCAGGAGGTTCGGTCGAATTCGCTGTTGGATCGGGTGGGAACATGCGACGCAAATGGCAGGCAGAACTAGTGTCCTGTCCCCGAAATAGCATATATTTTGCCGGAAGTCAGTTGGCCGTTTTTCAAGGCGCGAACGAGCGCCCATATCTGAATCATACCGGCCGAGAGAGCAACGCAGAAAAACGGCCAACTGGCTCCGGCCCGAAGGGTTGCGATGAAAATGGGCCGGCGACCGCGTTGCTCGTCGGTCACGTATCGATT
>DASZHC010000139.1:0-36990 GCA_035938215.1 Chthoniobacterales bacterium | reverse complement strand
CCTCCTTCAATCGATGCCAGAACGGCCTCGATGTTAAACATCAATCCGACGACCGCGGTTCTTCTCTTAGACGAATTTGTAAAGCTAAAGGCGAAAGACTGGATTGCATTAAACGCAGCAAACTCCCACGTTGCGCGATGCCTGATCGCGATTGCAAAATCGCGCGATCTCAACGTTATAGGTGTTGTGAGGCGGTCCGAGCTATTCCAGAAATTGAAAAACTGGGTGTTGATTTCGTTGGCGTCGAATCGCCGGAACTCCCAAAGCAAATTCAGATTGCAACCGGCAGAACGCCAATATCTCTGGGTCTTGATGCCGTCGGTGGTCCAGCGACGGCGACGATGGCAAGCGTGCTTTCTCCGGGCGCTCATCTCGTCAGCTATGCGTGGCTGAGTGGGTTGCCGATTCACATTCCGCAAGGCGATCTCATTGGCAAGAGGTTAAACATACAGGGCTTCTGGATGTATTACGAAGAGTACCTCCCCAAAATGCGAGCGGCACTGGCTGAGGCAACGAAAGTAGTCGCTTCCGGCAAATTAACTTTACCAGTCACCACAACATACAAACCATCCCAAATCAAAGAAGCAATCGAACACTCCCAGCGTGGTGGCAAAGTTCTATTGGATTTCAATCAGCCAAACTAGCGCCATGTCCTACAACATATCGACCTTGCTGACCCGCAATCTTCACGACGTCTTCGGTGAAAACGACCCCGCGCGACGGCGCGCGGCCATCGCCGAGATCTTCACCGAAGATTGCGTTTTCTACGAGCCCAGGGGCGTCCACCGTGGCCGCGATGAGATCGATCGCGTCGCGGGCGCGATCAAGGCTACTCACCCGGACTTTCGATATCAGCCAATTGCCGAGCCTGAGGAATTGGGGAATTGCGGGCGGATCCAATGGGTATCGGGCCCTCCTGGTGAGGCGCCAGCTTATGCCGCGACTGATTTCATCATTGTCCGGGACGGCCGGATTGCCGCCGTTTATCTCTTTTTCGACAAGCTACCCTGATGAAAGGAAATAATAGGACAATCAAAGAGTGGTCTGCCCATGTTTGGCGAAGAGTTTTCAACAGAAGGAGAGGTTAGATGATAAGTAAAATCGAAGTAGAACGATTCGCCGTCACGTCCTCAAAACCGTTTGGTGAAGTCGTGGCGGCTCTCAATTCCGCGGTCGGTCACCCGGACATCCCGGAATTCTGGAAATCAACCGATCGGGCGCAGTCCGTCGCCGAACTACAGAGAACAATCGAAAAAGTCCTCGGGCGAACAGGACTGATGTTGTTTGCGGAGTTCGACCACGGTGCAATTGTGCGCAAAGGAACAGGTCGCGATACACCGAGGATGATCCGCTTTGTCATTGGCAATCCGCTTATTATGAAAGAAATGGCTAAGCGTGTTCCGGACGCCGGCTCATACGCTCCGGTAACAATTCTGATCGACGAGCGTCCTGACGGTGTTCATCTTTCCTACGACAGAATGGCGAGCTTTCTCGCTCCTTACCAAAACGCAGCGGCTCTTAACGTCGCCAGAGAATTGGATGCAAAGGTTGAGGCGCTGCTTGCCTCGGCAGCGGCCTAACGAATATCGATGCAAACAGGGAGAAAAACGAATGATGAACGCGACTTTAGAAACTAAGAACAAGGCCACGGTTCTGCAAGCTTCGGCTTGAACGCGACTTCGATGCTGCGGAACACGACGCAAAGATTGCCAAGCTACTCCACGCTCACGTGCATGCCGGCAACATGGCTCCCCTTTACGAGGTCATCGAACGCGCGCAGAAAAAGGGTGAAATCGGCCGCAGCCAGGATGCCTCTCATCTCATTGCCGGCATTGTCGGTCCGTTGTTCTTTCGACGCTGGTTTTCGCGAGAACCGCTCGATGACCATTTCGTTCGCGCCATTGTCCACAGTGCGATTGCCGCCGCAGATACCGATACCCGCCGCCGCTGAGCGGGGATGTGGCTCTCGATCGCTCCATGAAATTGTTTTAAGAGCAAGCTCGCCGGACACGCAATCCTAATTTCAGTAATTGCTTCAGCGCCAGGCTAGTCGCGCGGCTAAATCGAATTGCTGCAAGGTAGCTTTTCGTGTTGAGATGGCCTGCTGTTCATCTGCGTCGTCGCGAGCCAGCTTCGTCAACGCTGCTCTTTGCAATGGCCAGCTGTTTTTGCTTCGGCATTGAGTAGTGGTTAAATTCCAACAAAGGTACGTAAAGTCCCACACAGTTTTCTACAAGTCCCGGTGACTGAAGCACATAACGCGGTTCCGCAGCCCCCAAATTTTTGACCTCTTTGGCACACGCTCTCGGTTGCAGAGAATTTCTCGCCACTGTGCAGCATCAAAATGCCAAGTTCTTTCAACGACTCCATTGGGAGCTGGTTTGCGAACTGGAACTCTTCGGGTTGAGGCATGTAAAGATGCGTGCCGATCTCGGTTATTATCGGCCGGCGGAATGCGTTTTTAACTCGCGTTGAAATTCGCGTTGAAATATGGGCGCCCTCGCTCCGACCGCATCGCTTCACCAAGCGTTGCGCGCGGGTCGCGCCTTTTGGGAACGGCCAACTGACCTGCGGCGCTTTCGGTAAACGATCAGGTCCATGAATAGTGACGAAGCGACGCTCGTCCGGTTGGTTTCATTTCTTTCGACTTCGTCCTCGGTTCAGGAAAAGCTGACGATTCGAACCGCGTACCAGACCGCTCAAGAGCTGGCTGGGGAGACTCGTCTCGGTGACGATTGCGCGGCGATACGGGATGGAGACGGCTGGTTACTCTTTGCGGCTGAAGGGATGCTTCCGTCGTTCCTCGGGGACGATCCCTGGTTCGCCGGATATTCGGCTGTCATGGTGAACCTCAGTGACGTGGCGGCGATGGGCGGACGGCCCCTGGGGATTGTAGATGTCCTCTGGAGTCCTTGGCTCGACAAAACCGGGCTAATATGGGGGGAATGAGCGCGGCATCGAAGGCGTATGGAGTCCCGATTGTCGGAGGGCACACGACAGTGATAAAGAGCGGCTCGGCGTTTCTCGCCGCAGCCGTTTTAGGAAAAACAAAACATTTCATCACAAGTTTTGACGCGCAGCAGATCCGACAATATCGAGGTTTCCGTCAATGCCTGCGGCGCTCCCCATTTCGTCAGAGGTCCGGTAGAGATAAGCGAGACCGATATCCTCCGGTACGCGAACGCCGCGTCTCTGCAAGAGCCTGCGCGCCGGAAACTTGTAAACAAGCAGCGAATCGGGGTCATTGCGATACAACCAATCCCTGAATTCTGCGGCATCAACGTTTTCCCGCGGAATGAACGGTTCGCACCGATCCCTCTTGGACAAGCGCCGCTGCCAATCCAGGAAAGCGCCGGACCAGAGATTGTTGGAGATTCGGTTATTCAGCGCGGGTGCGATGAGGGTCGGGCGGCGATACCCGTGTCGATGCATCTGATCAAGTGCGAGTTGGACATTGAAGAATCCGTGAAAGTTGGCACGGTCGGCCACTACTGCCGGAAAGTAACCGCTCAGGGCCGCGACGCAGAAATCGGTACAATCAAAAATAGTGTTCGGCTTTTCCTCGCGCGAAAAGCCCAACAGGACCCCACGAATGGCCCTGGTCCGTAAAGTATCCTGAAGTTGGGCAAATGTCCCACTGATACTCATTTTCGGTGTTTTGTAGAATTGAACTTCTGTGCGGTTGAACGGCAGGGTCCCTGCACAGATCACTTTGTCCACCGCCTCAGCAGACACCTGAAGCGCGCGAAAGCCCGGACCGAGCGATGCCTAAGAGATTACTGGCATTAAGGAGGAGAAGGAAAGCGGAAACCCTCTGGGCCGCGGCCGGTTGGCTGTTTTTCCGCGTTGCTCGCTCGGCCCGTCCGCTCCATTTTTGCGCCGACTGCGGAATGGCCATACAAGGAGAACTCAAAAATTCGCCGGCCATGGCCGTCTGCCGCCTGCAGTCACGTTGGCTTGCAAGACCAGTAGCTTGTTAAACCCAACCGCCGTCGATGACGTAGCTCTGATTGGTAATGGCGCCGCTATCATCCGCCGCCAGGAACAGCACGAGCCTCGCAACCTCTTCCGGATGAATCATTCTCTTAATTGCCTGACTACTTAAAATCTCAGCTTCATAGGCTGGCGTGAACCAAAGCTGCTTTTGTCGTTGCGTCAGTATAGCGCCGGGCAAGACGCAGTTGACTCGGATGTTATCTGCGCCGAGCTCATGAGCCAAAGTGCGTGTCATACCGACAATGGCGGCTTTCGCCGTGACGTAAACAGGCATGCCGGTTGACGGAATCATCCAACCGATAGAGCTCATGTTGATGATGGAGCCGCGTTTCGCTTTTCTCATTGCTGGGATGACACCTTGAGCCATGAAGAAGTGCGGTTTCAGGTTGACGGCCATCGATTGGTCCCATGAGGACGAGGTGACCTCCTCTATCGAATGGCGCGTGTCATTTGCTACATTGTTGACCAGAATGTGGACGGTGCCGAATTTGTCGAGAACCTGGCAGATAGTTTGCTGCAACGCATCTATGTCGGTCAGGTCGCAATGATGGAAAGTGGGCGCTGGATAGCCGGACGATCCCAGTCGCCGAATTAACTGCTCTGCGGCCGCCCGCTGAATGTCCAGAACCACGACTTTGGCGTGCTGCGTTGCGAAAGCTTTAACGATCGCCTCGCCTATACCGGTTGCTCCTCCAGTCACGACGACGACCCGATCTGCAAGGCTGGGATAAGTGGCGAAGACTGTCTCATTTTCCATGAAAAGGGTTTTGAAAAACGTTACATATTACCTAGAAAACTCCTATAATTTTTTCTGCTAGCCGCCAAGACCACTTTGGCGACAAACGGACAGTTCCAGCGACATCACATCCCCTTGCCAATCTTGCAAAGCGCTCCCGAGCCTGCAATCGCCCATCCGCAAGAGTGCCCAACAAGTAGCGCTCGCGAGGAATCATGAATCAGATTGATTTGAAGCAACGAAAAGCAGTCATCACGGGCGGGGCGCAAGGCATAGGCTTCTCCATCGCATCGCGTTTGATCGCGTCAGGTGCGACAGTATCGCTCTGGGATCGCGATGAAGAGCTTTTGAAAAAGGCGCAAGAAGAGCTCAGCATTCAAGGTCAGGTGTCGTTCGAAATAGTTGATGTCGCCTCTGCTGAAAGTGTCGATGCAGCCACGAAATCAGCGGTGCAGCAACACGGCAGAATCGATATCCTTGTCGCCAACGCGGGCATCACCGGTCCCAACTACAAGTCGTGGGAGTATCCGATAGATGCGTGGAAACAAGTGATCGACATCAACTTGACAGGCGTCTTCCTGTGTTGCCGCGCAATCGTTCCTTACATGTTGGAACAAGATTACGGACGCATCGTGAACGTCGCGTCCATTGCGGGCAAGGAAGGCAATGCGAACGCGTCAGCCTACAGTGCCTCAAAGGCGGGAGTCATCGCGTTCACCAAGTCGCTGGGAAAAGAGACAGCGAACAAAAATATTTCGGTCAACTGCATAACCCCTGCAGCCGCACGCACACGGATATTCGACCAAATGAGCCAGGAGCATATTGATTTCATGCTGTCACGCATTCCCCGTGGACGCTTCCTGGAGGTTAACGAAGTGAATGCAATGGTTGCATGGCTTGTCTCTGAAGAGAACTCATTTACCACCGGAGCGGTCTTCGACATCAGCGGTGGTCGCGCAACCTACTGACAAGACGAAAGAGAGAAAGATGAAACTACTTCCTTATGGGAACAAAGGCTCAGAACGTCCAGCATTGCTGATTAAAGCAGGAAAGCTCCGCGATCTTTCAGGAGTGATATCAGATGCCGCAGGTTCTATTGAGTCCGAACGCATTCGATCGCGTCGAGCGATTTACGTTCTCGGGCCGCTGCAACTACGTTGCCCGGCGACGATCGAACTACGATTATGTTAGGACGACCCAGTTTGAGGAAGGAAGAAATATCCTTTAGCTTATTTCTGCAATGGAGGATCTCGTGCCTGACCCCGCTCCATTCGATCACTCTCGGGCCGCGGCTTTCGAGGAGCGCTTGGTCGGCGTCTTGAACGCCGGGGTGCTTTGTCTTATGACCTCTCTGGGCCACTGGGTAGGGCTTTTCGACGCCATGGCAGACATGCCGGCCGCGAGAAGTGAAGCGATCGCGGCGCGCTCCGGCCTCAACGAGCGTTACGTGCGCGAATGGCTGGGTAAGATAATCGGCGCATGTATTCCGGTGGCCCTGCTTCTTTCCTCGGTGCGCGTGAAATTCAAGGATGTCGTCGCCAAAAGGTCGTCTATGGTGCTCGTCGTCACCCATCGAAATCTCGCTGTCTCAGGTCAAACCAACCAACCGCAAAAACAGTGGCTGGAAAGTTAGCCTTTCTCGGAAGCCCCATGTGCGAGAGGATGAGAACGATCTCCAAGCTTTGGAATCCAGGCTAAACGGCTTCCTCGCCCCTTTCCTTCGTCCGAATTCGAATCACTTGATCAATCGAGACAATAAAGATTCTTCCATCGCCGATCTTTTTGGTGCGGGCAGCACGAAGAATCGCGTCCACCGCCCTCTGGACCCGAGAGTCCGAAAGCACAATTTCGAATTTCACTTTGGGCATGAAAGAGCTGTTGTACTCGGTCCCTGAGTATGTAACCGGGTGCCCTCTCTGGCGGCCAAATCCTTTGACCTCCGTGATGGTCATCCCCTCGATCCCAACCTCGGTCAAGGCGTCCTTTACTTCATCCAGTTTAAACGGCCTTACGATCGCCTCGATCTTCTTCATCCGGACTTAGCCTCAAATATTTGGAAACGTTGGTAACGGTGCTACCAAAGATGATCCGGACGAAGACTAGTCTCAAGCTAAAAGCCGAGATCACGCACTCTATTCCCGCCGGAGTCCCAAAGCACACATCGCAAAACGCGGTCGCCTCGGAGATTACGGAAGGCCAATGGCCGGTCTCCACGGGCAGCTCGGAGATCTGCTCCTGGCATGCCTCTTACCTGGTTGCGAACCTATGCCCTCCCTTAGCGTCTCGCCGCCTGCACAAGCAGTCGAACAAACTCCCCGATCCGTTTGGGCAACTCCGGGTCCTCGGCGAACTCGCCGATCCGGCGCACAATCGCGCTGCCGACCACGACGGCGTCCGCAAGCTCCGCAACCATTGAGACCTGTTCCGGATTTGAAATGCCGAAGCCGACAGCTACCGGCAGGTCCGTTTCGCCCCGAATTTGAGCTACGTGCTCGCCGATGTTCTGAGCCAATTGAGCGCGCTCGCCTGTCACACCTTCTCTGGAGACATAGTAAATGAATCCGCTGGCTTTCGAGACGATCTGTCTCATGCGCGCAACGGAGGTGGTGGGAGCAATCAGTCGGATACGGTGGATCAGTTTATCCTTGTTATCGGCGAGCAGTGTTTCATCCGGAGGTAAATCCAGCAGGAGCAGACCGTCGACGCCCGCTTCGAAAGCATCGCGTTCAAAACGTTCAAATCCATACTGGAACAGGGGATTCAGGTAACTGTATAATATTATTGGTAACGGGCACTTCTGCCGAATTTTACTCACAACACGGAGTAACTTCGGAAGAGTCGTACCGGCAGCTAAAGCACGTTGTGCCCCCAATTGATTTGCTTCACCATCAGCAAGAGGATCCGAGAAAGGAACGCCAATTTCCAGGAAGTCGATTCCCGCATCGGCCAGCGAGAGAGCCACCTCCACCGTGCGTTCGAGCGTGGGATCTCCACCGGTGATATAGGCCATGAACCCCGGCTTCTTCGTTGCCCGCAAAGAGGCAAATGTCTGGTCAATGCGGTTTTGCATAAGGAGATTGAGATGTCTCAAATGAAGGCGGGAATTGCCACAGCTTTTCTGGCGCCCGCCCGTGAAAATTAACATATTTTTCTCCGGAGGCTCGTGTACCGTCTAGAATCCTTGGAAAGCAAAATAGTTTTCGGGACATTGCCGCGATTGAGTTCGCGGCAGCCTTGATCGCTGGGGGCGAATCGCGGCGCATGGGAACCGACAAGGCGCTGCTGACAGTTACATGGCGAGCCCGACAGATGCCGCTCTGGAAGCGCCAGTTGTCAGTCCTGGAGGAATTGAAGCCGAGACAGTTGATACTTTCGGGCCCTCAAAGAGCCGGGTCGCATGTTGTCGCGATTTCCGACCGCTGGACTTCCGCCGGACCGTTGGCTGGAATTGCAACATGTCTCGAGGCTTGCGCGCACGAATTTCTGCTGGCTTTGGCGGTCGATCTGCCCCGCATGGAATCCGGATGCCTGAGGCGGTTATTGCTTCATTCTACCAATGGTTGCGGCGTCGTGCCTGTGAGGGAGGGGTGCTATGAGCCGCTCACTGCCGTCTATCCCAAGCGAGCCTTCGGTATAGCCGCTGCAAGGCTTGACCGCTCCGAACTAAGGCTTCAAGAGTTCGTCCGTGAACTTGTTGCAGCCGGACTTGTTCACCCGTGGCCCGTACCGCCTCATATGGACGATCAGTTTACAAATTGGAATTATCCGAGCTGACGCGTGAGAACATCTCCTCGCGAATTGCTATCCTGCCGGCAGGTTGGCAAGAAAGGGCCGGGGATGCACGCGGCGGCGACTTTTACTCCTCATCGTCGCTGTCCATTTCAGGTTGGAGCCGATCGACACGGATCAGCTTTCCGTTCTCGGCAACATGCAATTCAAGCTCGGGCACACCATCAAGATCGATTTCGACCTTGTAAATTGTTGTAGTTGCCCAGGTGTAACTATCCGCGCTTTTTGCGATTCCATCCCCTTTCTCCATCTCCACGGTTTCGAGCACGACGCGGGGCAATTGCTCAATTGGCACTTCATCAGCCAGAAGGGACCCTGCTGTTAAAACCCCGAGAGTGAAAAATGCCGGTAGACGCATCCGGCAACTTACCGAGCGGAACGAAAAATCCAACCGGAAGATAAGTGACAAGGCCGCAGATAGTTGTGGACGCTGGGCGGAACTGGTGGAAACGATTGAGGGGCAATGACTTAGACGTTCAGTGATGGAGCTTGATTTTTGATTGAAACAGAAAGGGAGGAATGGGCTTCGTTGTACAAACCGGTTAGGTTGCTGACGGGAGTGTAGGCCATTGCCGACCGATCCCCTGGAGGGCGTCCGCTCCGTCGGCGCCGTGAAACCCGGTGTTGATATCGGCCAACCGCGGCTGCGAGGGACCGCAGACCTCCAGAAACAGCAGGAACCTTCCACAGCTCTACACTGCGGGTGCCTGCGCCCGAAGAACCTCGGAAACTTCGATTTGGACGCGCTGGCTCACGGCCTCGACGTCCGGGGACGGGGAAAGAGTCACAATCACCGATTTAGATGCGGGAGTATTGCTTTTGTCTGCCACGCTGCCGACCGGAACCAGCACATTAGCCTCGGGAAAATAGGCTGCGACGCAGCCACGAGGAATTGAATAGGGCGCGACCAGAAACCGATACGCGTGGCGCTCATTGCCTTCGAAATGGCTGGTAATATCGACAGGTTGGCCCTGCACAAGTCCTGCCACCCTCATATCCTCCGAATTCATGAAGATGACCCTTCGTCCGTTGTAGATACCGCGATAGCGATCGTCCAATCCATAGATCGTTGTGTTGAACTGATCATGACTGCGCATCGTCATCAAAACGTACTGGCCGGGATGAACGGGAAGGAGTTCAATCTGGTTGACGGTAAAATTTGCCTTTCCGGTTGATGTAGGAAACTCCCGCCGGTCCCGTGGCGGATTTGGCAAATAAAAGACTCCTTTAGATATTCGATGATTGAATTGTTCGAAGCCCGGAATCACTTGCTCGATTTCGTCCCGAATCAAATTGTAGTCGGCGGACCATCTCGACCATTCCAGCTTCGGTCTATTTCCTAATACCGCCTCCGCCAGCCGCGCCACAATTACGGGTTCGCTTAACAACTGTTTGGAAGCGGGCGGCAAGTGCCCGCGTGAGGGATTAATGATTCCCATGCTGTCTTCGACGGTCACAAACTGGTCGCCGCTTGGCCGGTGGTCCTGTTCAGAACGGCCGAGACAGGGCAGAATCAGAGCCGTCCGGCCCGTCACAAGATGCGCTCGGTTCAGCTTGGTCGAAACATGAACGGTGAGCCGGCATCGTGTCAGGGCTTCGGCCGTGAATTCCGTGTCTGGAGCCGCAGACAAGAAATTTCCTCCCAGAGCAAAGAAAACCTTAATTTGGCCGCTATGCATTGCTTTAATAGTCTCGACGGTATCCTTTCCGTGATCCCGCGGAGGTTGGAATTGATAGCGCTGTGCTAGCCTGTCGAGAAGAGAAGGAGCGGGTTTCTCCCATATGCCTATGGTGCGGTCTCCCTGAACATTGCTGTGTCCCCGGACCGGACAAACCCCAGCCCCCGGCCTTCCGACGTTTCCTCTCAGCAGTAAAAAATTAGCGATCTCTCGAATCGTGGAAACAGCATTCTTATGCTGCGTGAGCCCCATTGCCCAGCAACAGATGATTCTTTCAGCCGCAAGGGTCAGATCGGCAGCCTGGCGAATCTGGGAGCGATCCAGACCGCTGCTCTTGATGATCTCCTGCCAGTCCACCTTCTCCAGCGACGAGATCAGTGCATCGTAGCCGGTCGTGTGGCGAGCAATAAACTCGTGATCGAAAATTTTCCCCGGTCGCTTCCTCTCTTCATCGAGAAGCTCTTTCATAATGCCTTTAAACAGGGCAAGGTCCCCGTTAATCTTCACGGGCAACCAGAGATCCGAAAGCGGAGTTCCCGTGCCGATAAAAGTCGTTACCGCTCTGATCGGGTTGTTGAAATTTTGGGGATTGGGATCCTTGAAACGAAAATTTCCGGTCTCCGGGAGTGGATTGATGCTGAGGATTTTAGCTCCTCGTTCTTTCGCATGTTCCAACGAAGTCAGCATTCGCGGATGATTCGTTCCCGGATTTTGGCCCACGACGAAAATCGCGTCTGCCTTCAAAAAGTCATCCAGGGTGACCGTTCCCTTGCCGATGCCAATGGTCTCCATCAGAGCGGCGCCGCTCGATTCGTGGCACATGTTCGAACAATCGGGAAGATTGTTCGTGCCGTATACACGAACGAACAACTGGTAGAGGTAGGCGGCCTCATTGCTCGTTCTGCCGGAAGTATAAAAGGCGGCCTCGTCAGGCGACCGAAGATCGTTGAGCTCCTTTGCCACCATCGCGAAAGCTTCTTCCCAGGTAATGGGTTCGTAGCGATCGTTCGATTCTGCCTTGACCATTGGATGAGTCACCCGTCCCTGTTCATTCAGCCAAAAATCGGAGCGCCGCAATAAATCGCTCACGGGATGAGCACGGAAGAACTCAGGGGTAACCCGTCTCCGGGTCGCTTCGTCCGAAATTGCCTTGGCGCCGTTCTCGCAGAATTCGGCTACGTGCCGGTGTTCATCCGGACTTGGCCACGCACAGCTCTGGCAATCGAAACCGTCGACCTGATTCAGCTTAAGAAGCGCTCTTGTTCCCCGGGCCACGCCCATACGACCCCACACATAACGCAGCGACTGTCTGACTCCTTCGATACCCGCTGCGCTCGTATGGGCTTTACCCAACCTGATACCTTCGACTTCAATAGGAGTTTGGGCACCGGGGATAGTCCCTTCAGTGTGCAACATGGACTGATCGGCTGGTTCCTGCTCGGGTTGAACGGGATCGCCTCTCGTTGCGGGCCCGGAAGGAGAGGCCGGCGTTTCGTCAAGAGGGCGGGAAGCCATAGGTCTTTACGGTTCAGTTTTCGACGCCAGGCCAGAAGCATTCATGATGATCGCGTCCGAAGATCGGACGCGATCCAAACCCGAGTATAAATTAAAGCGATTTTCTCTCAAAAATCCAACGAGCGTGGAACCGTACTTGCGTGCGAGTTCAACCGCTAAGCTCGAAGGGGCGCCGACCGCGGCCATGAATGGAATTCCGCTCATGATCGATTTCTGAACGAGCTCAAAGCCGGCTCGCCCACTAACAAACATCAGAAGATCCGAAAAATCCTCTCTTCCACGCCGAAGCTCGGCTCCAATCAGCTTATCGACTGCATTGTGGCGGCCAACATCTTCGCAAATGCGTATGATATGGCTACTTGAGTCACAGAGAGCCGCGGCATGAAGCGCGCCCGTGGATTCGAAAATAGGCTGCTTTTCGCGTACCATTTGCGGGACGCGCAGCAGAGCGTCAACCGACCACCGTGGTCGTGCGGCGTCGAGATGGATTTCACGATTCATCTCCAATGCCTGCAGGGATGTTTTCCCGCAGACTCCGCAACTTGACGAGGTGTAGAAGTGCCTTTCGAGTCGGTGAAGATCGACATCGGAATTTATCGTCAGCGCTACCGACGAAGAAGGTCCTGTTTCGATGTCTGCGATCATCTCTGCGCCATGAATGATTCCCTCCGTATATAGAAAGCCGATCGCGAGTTCCGCATCCATTCCAGGAGTACGCATTGTGATGGAGATCGGTTTACGAACGAGGAGCCCTTTGCGACGGAAGCAAAGCAGAATCTCAAGCGGTTCCTCCACGGCGAGTTGGTCAAGAATGCTAAGAGTGGGCTGGTTCGCCGTATAACGCTGGACCCCAAAGCCCTGAACACTAAAAGATTTATTCTGCGCAAGAGGGGACATGTTGCGGGACAACAGGAACTTAGACGTGTTCGCCCCGCCGGGCAAATCCGGGCTGTAGCGATCGGACGGCACGGAGACCGTCCCTCCCATAATAGAACAGCCGGCTCGGAGATCTGGCCCTGCCGCTTCGTCTGGAGGGGAGTTGCTTGCAACTCCCGCAGGCAAATTATCCTTTAGCGCGCATGCGGGCGTTGCGAGCAACGCCCCTCCAGCATCTGTTCCCCAAATTCCGGTTTTACTACCAATTCAGGTAGAACTATCCTTTCGGGTGTGGCCACCACCGATTTCGAGATTCGCCATTTGTTTGTTTCTAAGGGGCACAACTTTGTCGGCCACCACCAGAAGGCGCCGGGGACCTACACCATGACGGAAGTACAGGAAATAACATGCGTTGCCGGCAAAGGTATCGTCGGAGACAGGTATTTCGGGTTCAGAGACAACTACAAAGGCCAAATCACTTTCTTCGAACAAGAAGCGCACGAACAGCTTTGCGCACAATTAGGCGTGTGCGATCGCGGCCCTGAAGTTTACCGCCGGAATGTGATCACCGGCGGGGTGCGCCTGAACGATTTGATCGGTGTGGAATTTGAACTCCAGGGAGTCCGCTTTTTTGGACGAGAAGAGTGCCGCCCTTGTTACTGGATGGATTTCGCGTTTTCGTCAGGAGCCGAAGACGCGCTGAAGGGTAGGGGAGGATTGCGGGCAGAAATTCTTACCAACGGTCTTCTGCGGCGCACGAACGCGTAAAATGACCCTCGGGGGACTGGCTCACTCTATTGTGGAGAACTCGAACGCAACACTTACGATCAACGAGATCTATCGCTCGATCCAGGGAGAGAGCACGTGGGCGGGCTTACCTTGTGTGTTTGTTCGGCTGACATTCTGTGATCTGCGCTGCACGTATTGCGACACCGCCTATGCTTTTTACGCAGGCAAAAAGATGAGGCTATCGGAAATTGTCGAACAGGTCCTGGCTTTCGATTGTCCGCTGGTGGAAATCACGGGTGGTGAGCCGCTTTTGCAGAAGAATGTTCTTCCGTTGATGAAGGAGCTTTGTGACCGTCAAAAGACTCTCCTCATTGAAACGAGCGGAGCCCACGACATCTCCCAAATCGATCCCCGGGTCCATCGTATCATGGATCTCAAGACACCCGGAAGCGGTGAATCAGAACGCAACCGGTACGAGAACATCGCTCATCTCACCAAGGGAGATGAAGTCAAGTTTGTGATTGGTTCCCGCGAGGATTATCTCTGGTCCAAACAAAAAATTCAGGAGTTTCAACTTTCGGATCGGTGTGGAACTGTGCTCTTCTCGCCGATTTTCGGGCGGATCGAGCCACGCGCCATCGTGGAATGGATGCTGGAGGATCGGCTTGAAGTAAGGTTCCAATTGCAATTGCACAAGTTTATTTGGGCGCCTGAAACCAAAGGGGTATGAGGGCCAGACTCACAAGAGAATTCTTCTTTGAATCGGCACAGACGCTGCCGAAAGCACCGCCCGGGCATAAATGCGCCAGGATGCACGGTCACAGTTTCAGAGTTGAAGTGTCAATCGAAGGCCAGGTGAACGCGGAGACTGGCTGGGTTTACGATCATGCGCTGATTGGCGAAGCAATGAAACCGATAGTGACGCAGTTGGACCACGCGTACCTCAATGATATTCCCGGTCTGGAGAACCCGACCATCGAGCTAATGGCTGCGTGGCTGTGGCAAAAACTTGCTCCTTGTTGCCCGGGTCTGTGCGAGATCGTGGTTCATGAGACCCCGTCCGCTCGCTGTTCCTATCGCGGCGAGTAGAACTGCGCGGGAAAAGCGCTCCGGAATCAAGAATCCTGCGCCGCGTAACGTTGGGTCTTTTCGTCATGTTGAGCGTGTGGAGCCATCGGATCGGATGGACGGATACGCATTTAAGCGAATTCTTCACCTGTCGGAAGGAGTAACCGAGGTGCGCGTCTGTCCATTGCTGGAGGAAGCGCCACTTTGCGCTCTGTCTCAAGACGCGGCCCGCCTCGCTATCCCAAGGACGTTGCCAGACATAAACTGGCGGCAAGAAAGAAGACTTCACTAAACACAAGCAGTGCGGTTGACCAGCGCTTGCTCCTTATCGCCTGCTGTCGGTGTCCCTCTATGACTTTTTCCCGCTCGGACATCTCGGGGTAAGACTTAAGCTCCCAGAAACTTGACAATTCTTGAGACGTTCGCCGGATGTAGAGACCGGCGAAAATGGCAGTAAAGACCCCTAAACAATATAGAACAATCGTCAAAAGAGCCGCCGACTTACCAGGACCAGAAGCGTTGTGTGCACCAAGATAGGCCAAGGCGGCGGTCGCCGCACCGCCGTTAATTATTACGAGACTTTGGACAAGCATCCTATTCGTAGCGACTGTTTGCCTCGCCTCCTCATGACTGCGTTCGCGTGCTAATATTCGATAAGGGCTATCAGTGATTTGGTCATTCATACTTTAAAATCTTTGCCACTGTCGGGTTCTTAATGGTTTTTTGAAGGCTCTTCGGCCTGATCTTCCGGTCTTTCTGTTTGCCCCGCAAGAATTTGATCGCTCGTGGTGTCGACGCGAATCTCTTTAGCGTTTTTCGATCCCGGTTTGGCCATATATACGGAGCAGAAGCGGTGACCTCGTGCTGTCTCAAGTTCTGCGTATGTCGGCCCAGACACACGATTTCCTTGCCACAATCGCTCGATACGATTTAATGATGCCGCCGAAATGGGTCACGCTCAGAGTCTTGCCGTCGCCGGGTTGGTCTGGTTTGCCTGTATCGGCGAATCTCGTGGCGACTCATTCACGTTGGACTTGACCACAACGAGCCGGCCGCAATTTCCGATCTGGATGCCGGAGCGCCCCCTGGCGGCGCCCAAGCATCAGGCCGAGCTCTCTTTTGCTGTCGTTCCCGGTCCAGATGATGATGATCTGGCTCTCACCGTGGTTTTTCAGGAGGAAGTTGGGGGCTTTTTGAGCGTCTACTGGGAAGACTCATCCGGAAACCGTGCGTTACTTGCACCAAATTTGTTTGAGAACATCGGATTACCCAATCAGAGAACTCTTCTGATCAAGAGACCGACGATGGGAGGTCCCGGCAAAGTCATACTGAAATCGAGCCAGGAGGTTCTCAACGTATTGCGCGTGCGTCTGGATTGGGCGCGCCCCGGAGTTGCCAGGCTCGTCGACAACGTTCCAAACGGGGCTTTGGTTACGACCGGAGGAAAAATGTACGCTCCCGAAGAGGTCGACGGCAGCACGTTGACCCCGATTGCCGATTCATGGGAAGGGAAAATCCTTACGACATCGCTGACAGATAAGGCAGAGCGAATTGAGAACGGAATCGATTACTCTGTTGCGATTCCTGATAAAGTCCAACGCGCTCGCATCGAGTTGCTTGTCAACGGACTTCAACTCGACCAGTTCATAATCCTTTGGCTGAACGGTCAAGCCTGCGGCCCGATCGCTCTTGAAATTCCAGATCTTACAGATCCTGGTTACGACAAGGTGAGCAGCGGCATCGCTCATTTTATCGGATGGCGTAAAGGGATGTTTCTTCTGCAGGGTGAGCAGCTGATCGTCGGAGAGAATCATTTCCAATTCCAAACACCGCCCAACTCTCAGATCGCCATCCGAGACTTTCTCTTACAGGTCGAATACGCCCCGAATTGACTTGCAGAGACGTTGCCTTAGGTTTTGCAGACCAAGCTTCGGGAATATGAAAAAGCCGGCACCAAGCCGTTCGCGGACGAGCGGATACACGTTGATGGAAATCATGCTGGTCGTCGCAATCATTGCGGTGATCGCCGGTGGCGTTATTGTGAAGATGACTGGTGCTCTTGACGTTGCCAAAATCCAGAGGACGGAACAGGATATAAATAATCTGTACAGCGCGTTGAAATTGTACGAAGCGCGCAATTATCAGATGCCCGATCAGAGCCAGGGGTTGGAGGCACTTGTCAGTCCGCCTACGACGGGCGCGAGACCGGCAAATTGGACGAAACTGATGGATAGCATGCCAGTGGATCCGTGGAATACTCCTTATCAGTATCGCAATCCTGGAAAGCGCGATCCTTCCGGTGTAGACGTTTTTTCTTTTGGACCTGACCGCAAGGAGGGACCGAACAATATTTACAGGCGGGTGAACTGATCCTAGCGCCATGGGAAGTTCGATGATCACGGCGGCTGCTACAGCCAGCGGTGGGCGTCACTCGAGCGGGTTCACGATCCTCGAAGTTTGCGTGGTGCTTTTTATTGTTGCTGTGATCTTCGTGGTGGCCGTCCCCCCGGCTGCGCATTTATTGGACGAGGAAAAGCTTCAGCGACCGATTCGTGAATTGCAGACCTTTGCCAAGACAGCCCGAAGGGATGCCATGCTGCAGGGACGCGCTTATGAAGTGCTTTTGCTTAATGATTCCTACCTTTTGCGTCCGGTCTCCGGAGACGCCGGCGAAGCGGACGCTCGCATCCTGAGTTACGAATTACCCTCAGACGTGACATTCGCGATCAAGCGACTGTCCGATCGCGATTTTGCCAGACATGCGGATGCGCGTTGGATTTTTTCTCCAAACGGTCTTTGCGAACCGCTGACGTTTCGTTTTGAGCGCGGAAGCGACTGGATCCGGTTTCGGGTCGATCCACTAACTGCTACAGTCCAGACGGAGGAATCTTACATCCAGTGAAGATTTGCGAGCGTCGTTCTTCGAACGGGTTTGTGCTTTGGGAGATCATGCTTGCGCTGACTATCTTCGCTGTCGTTGCCGTCGCGCTGAGCACTGCGCTTCAGCAGACCGTTGAAACGTCCATTCTTCTTCGCGATGAGTCCCAGGTCCGGCTGGAAATGCAAAATCTTCTAGCCGAAGCAACCTCGGTAAAGGTTAAGCCCGGCAAGTCAGAGATTCAGACAGGTGACGGGCGGGTCCGTTACGAAAGAGTGATTCGCTCTGTGGAGGCAAAGGCCGCACGAGGCGAGGTACTTCCTGATCTCTACGAAATTGTCATAAAGGCGTCTTGGAAATCCTCGGGGCGGGATCGGTCGGATAGTGCGTCACTGATTGTTTATCAGCCATGAAGAGGAACGATTCAGACCGGCGAAATGCGGGCAGTAAGGGTTACCTCCTGCTGGAAGTGCTTTTGGCACTAGCCATTCTAAGCATCGTTGTAGTGATGATCTTTCAGATTGTTCAGACCACATTGCGGATTACATCCGACATTAATTTTCTCGAGACGCAGCAGCAAAAAGTTGACGGAATTTGCGAGCTGCTGCGCCGCAATTTTGTTGCAATGCCGCAAACCGCCCTTTTTCAGACCCGCAAGAGAACAAACTCCTTCGAGCTGATTTTCCGCGATGCACCCTTTAGCTTTTCCTGGTCGGGGACCGGTGCTCAATACGGGACCGTGGTGATTGCCAGCAAGCCCCAAGCGGACGGTCGAATTGCTCTAGGCGTTTTGCAAGAACCGGAGGATGGTTCGCAAACGATTGTGGACGCCCAATCGGAATGGAAAGGCAATTGGGTCCCCCTGTTGAGCGACATTGATCAACTCGGCTGGCGTTTCTTTGATCCGCGGAGTGGGAAGTGGTTGGCGGAGTGGGCTGATGCTGGCGCGAAACCCAGCTTGATTGAAATTACCCTGAAGCTCGGCGGCCGCAGTCACCCGGAGCGGGGAGTGTTTCGATGGCCAGTAGCTCAAACAGGCACCTAGTGTACCGTCTCATATATCCGGATTCGCGTAAGCAAGGCTCTGCACTTTTGCTTGCCTTGTTCACGATTATTCTGCTTAGCGGGTTGATTACCGCGACGGTAGGATTTCTGAAGAATGACGTCGATGAATACGGGGCGCGCAATAAGGAGTTTCGCGCTCGGCAACTTGCCGAATCGGGATTGGCATTCGGTATTCATCCAATGGTCAATAACGAAGACAGGGCTTTGTTGGAGCAGAATGCGGAGGACGGCGGGATGTTTCGAGTCTCGATCGTAAGCGAATCCACTAGGCTTAACATTAACGTTCTGTTGCAGTCCGGGCGCGAAGACCTGTTGGAGAGCTTGTTTGCACGATGGGGTGTGGATGCCAAATCTGCGAAGGCCGCGGTCGAAGGCATGCACAAATATCTTTCCAGCCCTGCGCGGGCCCAAACGATTCAGGCGACTAATCAAGGCGCGCAGTTCGAAGCAGAATTTCGCGCCGTTGAGGAAATGAGTTTGGTTCCGGGATTTGCGTCTGTGATGGAGAAACAGCCGGATTGGGCGAATTTTTTTACCGTGTGGGGAGACGGAAAACTCGACGTCAATCTGGCAGACGCAGACATGGTTGAACTGGTGACCGGTGTTTCTCCCGCAACCGCTAAACAATTTGTACAGTATCGCTGGGGGCCGGATGGAAAGCCATTTACGCTCGACGACCGCGTCTACAACAGCATGGACGAGGTTCGTACTGCCCTGGGCATGAGTCCGCAGCAGTTCGGCCTCGTGCAGGATTTACTCTCCCTTAAAAGTGCCGTTGACCGGATAGAGAGCACCGGCGTAATGGCCGGTTACAAAAAAACCATTGCTGTAATCGCAAGCCGCAACACGAGCCCAATCCGTTATTTAGCATGGCAGGAAAGATAGATAAGCCACAGTCCTATTTCCTGCGAGCCAATGACGGAGAGGAATGGGAGTTATGGACGTTTTCCGAGGGAAAGGGACCCCAGTTCGTTCGTCGATTAGCGGCTCCTGCAGAGGCGCCGGGCAATACCATCGTAGCTCTTCCCGCGTGCCAAACCGTTACGTTCCCGTCTTGGGTAACGACCAGCGATCGCGACGTCATACCTGAGATTCTTCACCTCCAGTTGGAGAAGAGGGGTTTGCTGACCAAGAACGGTAACGCCTCGATGATGGATTGCCGCGTCATCGAAACGCGGAACGATCGAGCGCTTGTTATCGCGACCGTGTTGCAGCCCGATTTTCCAGAAGAACTGACTTTTGAACGGGCGAGTTGTTTTGAACCGTCGGTCTATACGTTAGCGTTGCCGCGGGATCGACTTGTCGTTTGGCGAGAAAAAGAGCGTCTGGCGGTAGCAGCTACGCGAGGCAACGAGCCTTTGATCGCTCAGATTCTTGGAGATCGCGAGCTTTCAGACACGGCGGTAACCGAGCTGAAGTGCATTGTGCTTCAACTCCAGCTCCAAGAGTTTTGCGGCAATCTCCTCGGTATTCATCTCTTGGGCAACTTCAGCGCCAAAGAAGCCGAGCGACTTCAAAAAGTGCTGGGTTTGAGGGTGACCCAAGACTCTGTGCCGCCTCCTAGTCTGCCTGCCGTTCGATCCAAGCTTTTACCGCCTGAAGTCTCCATCCTGCACAAAAAGAGAAGACGGCGGAGGCAGATCTGGTGGGGTATCGGTTTTCTCGCTGGGCTTTATCTGCTCGGTATTGCTGCATTTGTTGGATATATTTATTGGCAAAGACACGTGGCGACCGGTCTTCGGCGGCAGATCCAAGAGCAGGAGCCAACGGTCGCAGCCATCCAAAAAACCGCGGAGCGATGGCGCCAGGTCGAGCCCGCAGTTAATCCCAAGCTTTATCCGGTCGAGTTGCTCTATCAGGCTTCGAGCCTGTTACCACCTGACGGGATGCGATTGACAAGATTTGAAGTTGAGAAAGGGAAGGTCATCATCCGCGGTGAGGCGAGCACGGCTCCGGCTGCCTTCAAATTTGCAGAGGATATCAAAGCCAGGCCGGAGCTCCAGATGTTCAACTGGCAGATGCCCAGTCCATCGCTGCGGGCCGACGGTCGAGCTGAGTTCGCAATCGAAGGAGATCCAAAATTTGCGAAAACTGACTAAGAGCGAGAAGAGACTGTCGTTAATTCTGTGCATTGCGGTCTTCGCGATGGCAAACTTCTATGGTCTCAGCTACCTTATGGACCTCCATTCATCGCTTTCGAAAGAGGTCGCGGATCTGCGTGGCGAGGAGCGTACGAACCAGGTCTGGCTCAAAGAGAAGAATTTTTGGCTGAATAAGAAGCGGTGGATCGATCATACTCAGCCCCGAATCCATTCCAATCAAGTCCCGCAGTCAGAGTTGCTTGAGTCATTGACATCGACTGCCGCTGCCGACCACCTGGAAATTCAGGAGCAAAGTTTCGGTGCAAACAGTTCGACGCAGAACTACCAGAGCGTCGCTGTTCGACTCAAGCTCAGCGGCTCTCTTCAGGACGTTATAAAGTGGCTGGTTCATATCCAGCAACCGGAACTGTTCCAGGCCATGACGAGTTTTTCTTTGAAAAGCGCGAATGAGCCTCCTACTGTCAGCCTCGAGCTGGAGGTCGCCCGCTGGTATGCCCCGAACCTGTAAACTTGCAAGTCTCCTCAGAACACCAACTACACTGGCGTTTGTTTCGCTTGTCGCTCCGTTATTTGGCCAAACGGATGATCAGGTTTCACCGGGATTCAAGCCTGACCGGTACCAAAATGTCTGGCAGCACAATCCATTCACGCTTGTCGCGCCGGTCGTCGCACAAGCTCAGCCGAGCCTGTTCAACAAATTGATTTTGCTCAGCTGGCTGAATGACGGTGGAAGTGACGTTGTGTTCGTTCAGAATACGGAAACCAACGCCGTTCAGAAGGTCACCAGGGAACCGAACGCGGACAACTTGAAACTGCTGCAGGTTCATGTTAATCCCGATCCGCGAAAAGTAGAAGTAATCTTATCGCATGGCACGGAACAGGGGGCCGTTAAATTCCGTACCGAGAGCCAGGTGGCCCTTTCCCAGGCTCCGGGTTCTTCAGCGCCGGGTGGCGCACAAAGCCCAGGCGCCGCTCCCGGCGCGCAGCCGTTTCCAGGGACGCGCGGTCAAATACCGGGGCAGCAGAATTCATTCGAAGCTTTTCAGCAGGCGGCTCGGACGGGGCCTGTGCAGGTACAGCAGGGAGGCGTTCCGGGCCAGCCTGACAATGCTGTGCGGCCGCCCCGCGCTTCGGAAGTCCGTAGAAAACGCCTGACTGCTCCGCCCGCCAGGGAGGAGCCTGTCAATCCGCAACAGCCCTATCAGAATCCTGCGCCTCAGGCACAAGGACAATAAGTTATGCATCTTCGCCATTTCACGATGCTGTTGCTCATATCGCTAACTGTCTCGGCAACCAATGCGCAGGAGTCTCAGAATGCTCCCTCCCCGAAACCGGCTGCGAACGATGAACAGTGGACTTCATTTCAAGCCATCAACGCAAACATCGACACGATCTTGATGCAGTATGAGCAATTGACGGGAAAAGTCCTCATCAAGGATAGCAACCTCGCGGCCAACGTGCTGCCTATTACAATCTCGGTACCGCAGCCTGTGCGCAAAAGCGAACTGATCCGATTGATTGAGGCCTCGCTGCTGCTTAATAACATCGTGCTGGTCCCCTCGCAGGAACCGAACACGGTTAAAGTCATTAATATTAACACGGGCAAGAACCCGCGGAGCGAAGGCGTGCGTCTTTACACCGGCCCGGAATCCATTCCAGACGGAGAACAAGTGATCAGCTACTACATGCCTTTTAAGTACATTTCAGCGAGCGAGGCGCTGACCGTTTTTCAAACGCATATTCTGCCCCGTGCCTATACCTCTTTCGTACCGATCAATAGCGCGCAGGCGCTTCTCATTACAGAAAGCACTACGGTCATTCGTCAATTGGTTGCGCTTCAAGAATTGATCGATGTGCCGCCTGCTCGAATCGTTTCAGAATTCGTCCCGCTTATACGGGCAGATGCCGAGCGGGTTGCCGAGACGATAAACAAGTTGATGGAGTACCAGCGCAAAGAACGCATTGGGGGAGAACAGGCTCCCGCGGTACCGGGGCAGCCTGCAGCGAATGTGCAACCCGCGAACGTCGCCGGTTCGGAGGCAGGCACGCTGAGCGGCCAGGTTCAACTGGTTCCCGACACGCGAACCAACCGTATCCTGATTGTCGCCAAACCGCAGAACATTCCTTACTTCAGAACGCTGATTCGACAATTCGACGCGGCGGTGGGCGCAGCGGAACCGCTTGAGTATCACCTACGTTATATACCGGCGGGCGAGGTCCTGCCGGTCTTGCAGGATCTCCTGGCGGAAGATCAAACTCAGGTTGCCCAGGGAGCAGCTGCGCCCGGGCAGCAGAACCCGAACCAGCCGCAAAATCGTGGGGCGAATCTCGGAGGCTACCGAAGCAGCAGCGCCGGCGGCACCGGCGGATACAGCCCGGTTAGTAACTCGGCGGGCTCAGTCGGCGCTGGAGAAGACCTACTTCAGGAACCGAATGAACAACTTGGTCCGCAGGCAGTCGTCGTCGGTCGCTCTCGGATCATTTCCGACGCCAAGGATAACAAGATTCTAGTGATTGGTCCGCCAGAGAGTGTCCGGAAAGTCCGAACGATTCTCGATCGGCTCGACCGCCGGCCGCAACAGGTTTATCTGTCCACGGTAATCGGTCAGTTGCAGCTTTCCAATGATTTTCAGTTCGGGGTCGATTGGGTTCAGACATTCAAAAAGATCAGCGGCCATAGTGGCATTGCCTCGGGCAACTTGAACGCTGCTGGTTTCAGCACCGCCGGCATCACGACAGCCGGACAAGTAGTAGCTGATCCTCGCCGGATTTTGTCGACCGGAACCTTTCCAGCATTGTCTGGATTGACCATTTATGGAGCGATCGGCGACGCCGTTGCTGTTTTCGTTCGCGCACTTGATCAGCGCAGCAATTTTAAGATTCTAGCGCGGCCCGCCGTTTACACCGCGAACAACAAACGGGCTGTCATATCCAGTGGCCAACGTGTTCCTGTGCCGCAAAGCACGTTGAGTAATTTAACGACCGGTACGACTGGCGGCGTGATCAACAACAGCAGCAGCACTGCGATTGCGGCAACCGTCGGTTATGAGGATGTCGAACTTCGGCTCGAAGTGATTCCTCTGATTAACTCGAATAACGAAGTGACGCTTAAGGTGGCCCAGATTAATGATACCCTCGGCAATAACGTCAATATCTCCGGAAACCAGGTTCCGATTGTTAATAGTCAGCGACTCACAACGACGGTCACCATTCCGAGCGGTGCCACGATCGTGCTAGGCGGATTGATTAAGGATCAGGTAACAAAGGATAATAACGGTATCCCGTATCTCATGGATGTTCCGTACCTCGGGAATTTGTTCAAATACACAACCAACAGCAAAGAGCGTGATGAACTGCTCATTTTCATTCAGCCGACCGTTGTCAACGACGATATCCAGACCTTGCGAGCCAGCCTCAGGGAAGAGCAAAGAACGAAGGTCGGCGCGGACACCTATGAACTCGCCCATCCCTCCGACTACGCCAGCCCTCCTTCGCCAGCGCCGGTCAGAAGGAAAAAGGGAATGACAAAAGATTAGCGAGGCCGCGCCTCAGACCAACGAGAATCTCGGGGTAGCATGGTCGGGTTGGGAGAGGCATCGGGTTGGGTGAGCGGCCTCGCCGCACTGCAGAACGGGTGTGCCGTCTCTCATATTCTTTTCCATCCACGTTTGCATTCAGCCCCTCATTTGAGGTAAGTGTGCAGCCGAAACTTGGGGCCGATGCTTTTCCGCGTCACACATACGACCGATTATCGATACGGGGAACCAGTCGCCGAGGCCTATCTCGAACTGCGGTTGACGCCGCTCAGCCGCGAGGGTCAGACCGTCCAGGATCACCGTTTGACCATCGAGCCGGCCAGCCGGACTTCGGGTTACCGCGATTATTTTGGAAATGAAGTGGCGTTTCTTTCGCTGCCTTACCGCCATTCCCGGCTTACGATTCGCAGCGAGGCTCTCGTAAAGACAGAGTCAGAATCCCTTCCCGGGGAGAGTCTTGACCTCACCGTTCAGGAGGCACGACAGATTTTAAATAGTTCGCTGCCTTTTGTTTTCGACTACTTGCAGCCGACAGACATGGTCAAGATCGGCCGTGAATCGGTGCAATGGGCCAAGCGCTATTTGAACGGGCAATCCACACTGCGGAAGGGACTCGAGAATCTGAACAAGGCAATATACGAGAATTTCCAATATCGAAAGGGGGCAACGAATTTCTCAACGGATGTTTCCTCTATCTGGAGGGACCGGATCGGTGTTTGCCAGGATTTCGCACACATCATGCTTAGCGTCCTGCGCACCGGAGGGTTGCCCTCCCGTTATGTGTGCGGCTACATCGAGACCTCTCCGCCTCGCGGAGAGAACGGCGAGAAGAAGCGCCTCATCGGTTCCGTTGCTACACACGCCTGGGTTGAGATTTTGTTGCCGGGGCAGCACTGGGTCGCACTCGACCCGACGAACAATCGATGGTGTGGTGAACAGCATATCGCCGTCTCCTTCGGCCGCGACGCCAGCGAAGCCGCTCCAATTCGTGGAACCTTCAAGGGGAGCGGGGATCAGGTGATGAAGGTCCAGGTAAAAGTGGCCAGGTTAAAGAAATAGGAATTTTCATGCGGCTAAAAATCGAAAACTGGATGCGCTATGGCTACGACAAGCCGGTGGGCTTTTCGACTCACGTAGTGCGACTCTATCCTAGAACGGATCAATCCATCGTTACGCATCGCCACCACACGGCAATCAACCTGGAGAGCGATATCCAGTATCGGCGCGATTTATTTGATAACCTGGTGGCGAATTGTTTTCTTCCAAAACCGGGAGAAGTTCTGGAAATTCGTGTTGAGCTGGAACTCGAACTCTGGCCCAAAAATCCGTTCCATTTTCTGCTCGCGCCGGATGCGCTTCAGCTCCCACTCGAATATACTCCGGAGGAAGAACGCATCCTCGCCCCCTATAAAAATATTGCTCCAGAGGAACAGGCGGAAACCGACGAAATTTGGCGGCTTGAGGGAAAACGCGATACCGTAGGTGCGCTTGTTGAACTGGCCGAAACACTTCGCGCCGAGATCGCTTACGAGGTGCGGCTCGAAGGCGACGCCAGGCTGCCGGCCCAGACAATCGAACTTCGATCGGGCGCTTGCAGAGACACCTCCTTGCTGTGTGCCACGATTCTGCGCAAAATTGGTTTGGCTGTTCGAGTCGTCAGCGGATTCCTGTGCGAGTTTCACGTAGATGTCAAAGACCGTCGCGCGGAAACTGGTCTGCATGCGTGGATCGAAGTCTACCTTCCGGGAGCGGGCTGGATCGGGATTGATCCGACGAACGGAACCTTTTGCGATCACAGGTTCATTCCGACTGCGGTTGGAATTCGCATGCTGGACATTGCGCCTGTTCAAGGCTCATTTTTCGGAAAGGCGACCGGGCATTTTGATTCGCACTTGGATCTGACTCTTATCACCGAGAGAGATGTGTCAAAAATTGCCGCTCAGGTCGAGAAGGCGCTGGCGAGTGAGGGAGTGATTTTGACGATGGGCGGAGAGCCGACCTTTATACCCACGAAACCGGAGGGTCCCGAGTGGAACTTTGCGGCGGTAGGTCCTACGAAGCTCAAGTATGCCTATGCATTTGCGGAAAAACTTGTAGAGACATCTTATCCCGAGGCTATTACGCTTTACACCCCAGGTAAACTCTATCCCGGGGAGGTCAACCCACGGTGGGCGCTTCACGTCCTGCGTTCCTCCTCGAAAGAGTCTTTCGGCGTCGGTCCAAACGCGAAAAACAAGCCCGTCGATCAGAAGACCTTGAAATCCATTCGGGACCGATTGCTCCAAAAACTGGGCTTGAATGATCATTGGCTTCGGGCCGTCGATCCACGCGTTCCAAAGAAGCAGATCTGGGTTTTGCCTCTGGATTGGCGGGACGACAAATGGGTATCCGAGAAGTGGAATTTTCGGCGGTTCGAACTCTCGCAGGCCGAGGGACCGGCCGGGCTCAGATTGCCGATGCATTTGTTGCCTGCCGAGGCCACAAGGCGAGGACTGATTCTCGAGGCGGAAGCCGATTATTTGACTATCTTCCTTCCGCCACTTCTCACAGGACAATGGGAAAATCTTATTCAAACGATTGTCAGCGTCGCGGAGGGCAGATGTGCCGTTCGCTGGGAGGGCTACGTCCCGGTCGATCTGCCGTCGAGCTGGAGTCGGCTCGGGTTCACGGCCGATCCAGGGGTTCTGGAGGTCAACCTGCCTCCGTGCAGAACCTGGACCGAGTTTCGTGAATGGCTTGTCCGGCTTGAAGGGCTCGGCGAATTACTCGATCTGCGATCATTTCGGACCGAACCGGCGCTCGCCGGCACCGGTGGCGGGTCTCATCTCTTGTTCGGGGGCACGTCGATCGACGAAAACCCCTTTTTTACGCGTCCTAAATGGATCGCGTCGATTCTCCGATTCTGGCAGCATCACCCGTCGCTTTCTTATCTCTTCACCGGCTGCTATGTGGGTCATTCGTCTCAAGCGCCGCGACCGGACGAAAGTGGAAATTCACTGCTCGACCTTGAGCTCGCTTATCGCCAATTAGAGGAGCTCCCGCAGGGCGATCGGCGTCAGGAGATCCACGAGTTGCTTCGACATCTCCATACCGATGTCTCAGGGAACACCCATCGCAGCGAGACCAGTTTCGATAAGTTCTGGAGTCCCCCAAATGGCCATTTCGGGTTGATCGAATTTCGCGCTATTGAAAGCCTTCCAACGTCGGAGTGGACCGCCGCTGTTGCACTGCTTTGGCGGGCATTGCTCACATTTCTTCTCAAACAACCCTTTTCCGAGCCGCTGAAAGACTACGGTTTTGATCTTCATGATCGATATTTTCTGCCCACTCCGCTTTGGGCCGACTTTACCTCCGTATTAAGCTTGCTCGCTGAATTCGGATTTGCGTTCGATCCGGCCGTTTTCCATGAAATTTGGGAGTGGCGTTTTCCGGCGATATTGAGGCACGAAGGATTCACCGTCCGGAAGGCCCTGGAAGCATGGCCGCTCCTCGCGGAGACTCCGGAAGTGGGGGGGAACACAAGCAGGTTCGTTGACAGCTCAATAGAACGCTTGGAAATCTCCGCCGTTGACGGTTTCAATCAGCAATTTGCCGTTTATGTCAACGGGCGCGAAATTCCATTTAGGTCGCTCTCTTCCAAGGAATTCGTGGCGGGATTGCGTTACCGGAAATCTTCGCTTTATCCGTCTCTTCATCCGCAGATTCCGGTCCAGCTTCCCTTATCGATTTACTTGTCGAACCGCGAAACTGAGCAAGCTGAAAAGAAATTTAGCCTGCGTGCCGATCACGTTGAATTCGTCGAAGAATCGCCTTCGGATTTCAAAGCTGGAAAGCCGTGCGAGCCCGCGACCCCAGGCATGTACACCTGCGATCTGCGTATTGAGACAACGGTATTTCCAACCTGAGCGGGACCGAAATTTTTTATGGCGAAATTGTAACTTGAAATGCCGGGGAACGAGATGAACGCCTTAATGCGAGTGGACATTTGTTTTTGAATCACCTTAATTCAAACCTCCCTCGATATTGTTAAATTCCAACAAAGGTACGAAAAGCTACATGAGGGTTAGCCAAAACGCTTCTTCCCACCAGCGTGGGCACCCAGAGCTAATTTAAAGTTTTTGCGGCTCAATGGCTGGCCTGCAAGCTCTCCTGTCAGCGGTGCCAGAATGAGGTCTATCTGCCGTGCTTGCGCCAGAGCCATGACCTGCTTGCGGTCGTGCCGGCTGTCCTTGCCGCCGGACGCCGTCTCTTTCCAGATACCGACGAACACTTTTTATGCTCGAATGGCTTCAAAATCCAGAGCTGGTTGAAACTTCAGGGTTGTTTGGTTAGAGCCGTTCATTTCTTCAACGGCACGACAGTGACCTTCGTCCCGCTGTTAGGCGTCCAACCCGCATTTCGATCGGTTATGGCTTTTCGTTTACATGCATAGGTTACTGTAGATTAAGTGATTGCATCAAAATACGATAGTCGTGACAGAGGCACGATATTAGATTAGGGCCTGATTTGGACGACTGTCGGTACCAGGATGGAGTGTCGGGCAGGGACGAAGGTATAATTACAGTGTGCCGAAGACTCCAAAGAGCCGCCAGGATCGGAAGGTAAGACCGGAAGACTTGTTTTATCGAAGCCGCTGGATTAGAACCGGCGCTCGGTTCATACTCGGTAAACACCCAATGGAATGTGAGCAGGCATGAGATGAGCTATCTTGATCGAATTACTTTCAACCCCGAACAGTGCGCCGGCAGACCTTGCATCCGTGGTATGCGTATCCGCGTCAAAGACGTCCTTGATCTGCTTGCCGCGGGAGTTTCAGAGAAAGAGATCCTTGAAGATTATCCCGATCTAGAAGCTGAAGATATCAAGGCGTGCCTCCAATACGCGGCGGCTCAAGCCGACCATGCGGTCCTTAGGGTGCCGTGAAATTCGTTGTCGATGCTCAGCTGCCGCCCGCGTTGGCGCGGCTGTTGCGTGAAGCCGGCTGTGAAGCCAACGACGCCGAAATCTGGCGGTACGCGCTTCAGCAGCAAGCAGCCATCATCACAAAGGATGAGGACTTCGCGGAGTGTTGCATAAACCACTGCAGCCTCACCACGACCCTGCGATCCTTGAGAGCCAGACGGCGCGGCAGTTCGCAATCGAAGATTTCCTCGACCAGGAGCTCAAGGCCACTCTGGGCAACAAGCGAGTGGATAGTGAACACCAACACGCCCAACGAGGGTGGGGGAAGGGGAGAATAGGGATCAACAGATCAAACAACCGAGCCCTTGGATTGCCATTTTAGATTAGAACGCGTTGGATGATGTTATGAGTGGATCGAGAACTTTGGCGAACAGCACTCAGAACTTTCTGTAGAATTACTTTATGATTTACGAACTTCGTCATTACGTTGTTGTTCCCGGTAAAGGGGAAGCCATCCTTAAGCGGTTCAAGAACCATACCTTCAAAATATTCGATCGACTTGGATTTAAGGTTCACGATTTTTGGGTTGAGGCGAACGGTTCGGGCCATCTTCGGTATGTGCTCGAATGGCAATCTGCCAAGCAGATGGAATCCGAATGGATTAAGTTTAAAAGCGATGAAGAATGGCAATCCGTAAAAGCTGAGACCGAAAAGGACGGCCCGATTGTTGAAAAAATCAACGTAATCGTTTTGAAACGCTTAGCCCGGTCCGCCTGATTCTGGCGCCAACGCTTAGCCGCAGCGAAAAGGAACAACAATCTTGGCAATCTGCTGAAAGCCCAGGGCCGCCTGATTGGGCCATATCCGAGCAGCTCTCACAGGTCCAGCAAACAGCTCAAAGCGTTCCAGAACAACCTTAATGTGCAGTGCTTTGTCGCTAGACGCTCCAACGGGACGCCCCGCCTCAAGTAATCGAACGCCGTGAATCTAATCGGCTTTGCCAGATAGTTTAGGAGTTGAAACCGCAGAAAGTTGATCAAATGCGCGGCACCTGCTGTACTGCACTTTCTTTAAGCAGTAGCATTCTACTCGACAAAATCAGAAGGCATGGGGATGGGCTTGTGGATCTGTCGTTCGATAATCGAGGCGCATGGCGGGCAGTTAACAGCCGAGCAAAACGACGGCGTTGGAGCGACAGTCCAATTTGCTTTGCCAACTTCAGCTGAAGACAGCGCATGAAAACAGGCGATCCTATGCGCAAAATGAAGGCCGCCGGGCTCAGCGTTCCTGTCCCTCCGGGATAAAAACTCCGGCGCCAAGTTCTCTCCCGACCTTTGAGACAAAAGCTCCGCCCTGAATCCGACGCCGCTCTTTGCGAAATCGCACATTTCCGGTCCGCTCGGAGATCGGACCCGACCAAGCGGAGAGGTAATGCGCAAGTAGGCTCACCATCCGAAACAGTCTTCGGTTGCGGCTGCTCCGCGTTAGGAGAAATCCGGACCAGTGCTGGGTCATCCCATACCAAGGTATTATTGAACCCAACTCGACTATAGTGCTACCTGTTTTGCGGAAAGAGGATTCGAGAAACAGCGAGCTTGGGCAAGAAACGTCAAAACATCAAAGTTCCACTGATCTCCATCGTGGACGACGATCTGTCGGTGGTCGAAGCAATGGTCAGTCTCATACAGTCGGTAGGGTACCAGGCGAAAGGGTTCCGTTCGGCGAAGGACTTTTTAAAGTCGCGCCAATTGCTCAACACTGCCTGTCTGATCCTCGATGTACGCATGCCCTCGATGGGGGGCTTCGAACTACAGCGCCGGCTGGCTGCTGGGAATTACCGAATTCCAATCATTTTCATCACTGCATATGATAGTGACGATGTTCATATCCAAGCGTTTCAAGCTGGTGCTGCGGGACTTCTGTGCAAACCGTTCAGCCAGGAATCTCTGTTCCAAGCTGTGCGCTCCGTCTTAACGAATCAACATGACATTCAACACGAAAGTTAACAAGCATTGACTAATTAACTTTGATCTACTATGCAAAACTCATATACTAACAAAATAGTGCTCGTTACCGGAGGCACCTCCGGTATCGGCAAAGCCACAGCGCTGGCTTTTGCCGAAGCGGGCGCCAAAGTCGTCCTCACCGCCCGTCGCGAAAAGGAAGGCGCGGACGTCGCTGCGGCGATCACCAAGCGGTTCGGCGCCAGCGAAGAAATCGCCGCTGCCGTCCTTTACCTTGCTTCGGACGCCGCGAAGTTTACCACCGGCACGACGCTGTTGGTCGATGGAGGATTGACCGCTCAGTAATCGGAGCGATCACCGAGAGGAGCTTATGAAATTACTGATTTCCTTTATGACCGCGGTCAGCATGGGGCTGGTATGTACGGTTCTCGGCGACACCAACTACAGCGCCTTAGCAGCACAAGGGTACAGGTGGGTCACCGTCAACGGGCCCTATGCCTGCCACACTGAGGAAGACGTCGAACGAATTACTACTCACCATACCGATGCGACAGAACTCCAGGTGGTGGAAAATATCCAGTGCTACTACCTCATACCGGGAACTATCGTTCAGGTAATCAAGGAGGATCCAGCTCGCGGCTTGTCGGAGATGCGCTTAGGAAGCATCACCAGGTCTCTATGGACATACACCATATTCCTCAGCAAGCATCCTGTTCGGGACACCTACGGCGTTATTGAAACGCCGGAAAACGCCGGTCTAATTCCGGACCGCTGACACGGCAATTGTCCCAGAACTCCCTTCCGATAGTTCGACAGCTCGGAACTCAGGCCGAACAGAAATCCGTAAGTCCGAAATTTCGACTTCTCAAAAAGGATCTTGATTACCACGTGGTTCGCGCATCGATGGTAATCATATACTTCTTTTTTGGGTGCCAGAAATGGTTTGCCTACGAGGGGCACGGATTGATTCCTTTTATCAGCAACGGCCCTTTATTTCCTGGATGTACCCTGTTTTCGGCATCCAGGGGGCCAGTTGGTTTTTGGGGGTTTTCGGAATGGTTATTTGGCGCGCTCTTGTTCTTGGGATTCTGGAATAAAAAGCTAGGAATTCTGGGGGGCCCTGGGTTCATGTGTTACATTTATAATGACCATCACTATTATTCCATTTATGCGGGATGGCTGGGCTGCGTCAGCCGGCGGCTTTCCAGCAATGGTTGGCAACGTTGCTTTCCTCATCAAGGACGTGGTTCTTTTTGCGGTATCATTCTATTTGCTGAAGCAGGATGTAATGAGAGCGTCACTTTCGGCGGAGTCGGCCAAAGCATATTGAGACATCTCTAAGAAGGGAAAACTCACATAAAAACCGTATGAATAACGTTTCTTCTGCCCAGTCATCTAAGAAGACGGATCCCGAAGAGTATGATCTTGTGATCCTCGGTGGTGGTACAGGATCAACAATCGCTGCTTGGACCTTTGCCAGGCAAGGGCAGCGTGTCGCAGCGATTGACCGCAAATACATCGGCGGATCGTGCCCGAACATTGCCTGTCTTCCTAGCAACCGCCCTCGAGTCAATTTCCTCCCAGCTCAAGCGTGACGGGTTCAATCGTGCCAGCACAGATCCAATACGGGGTTTCCTATGTTTGCGGATCTAGTAAAGGTTATGAGGTCAATTCCCGAATGGGACGTAATCCAGGGCCAAAGATCATGGCCGCCGATCACGACATTGAAGACGCCCGGTGGAAGCAATTCACGAATATATTCTGAGATGCTCAGGCGTCTCCTTAGAGGCTTGTATAATAGCTCCGAGCTCGAGGACGAGTTCGAGTTCGAGGACTATTAGTTAGTTGCCTTGCAGAGAGGTATACCTCGGATATCAAGGCCTCTCCTTGCCTAGTGTACCGTCTCCTAAATCCCCGGATTTAGGAGACGGTACACTAGAACAGCGTCGGCTCCGGATCTAAAATGATGTTCTGGTGGCTGAGAAAATTATCCGTGATCAAGTGATGGATTCCCTCCGTCTCCCAGAGCAAATCGTCAAGCAGGTACAACAATTCGTCTTGACGCAACAACGCGATATTCGCTTCGTCGTTATTGACAAAGAACACGTACCAATCCAACCGGCGGATTGTCCGCAACAACTCTTCGAGAAATAGTTTAGCCTTTTGGGCGGTAGCAGAACCCTTCGGGAGCGCTGCCTGAAGCAAATCGGCGCACCGCTGCAGGCAATAGGTGACCGATCGAGGCATTTCGGCATTCTGCCAGAGAAACTCGAGGACTTGAGGAGGTTCGGCGCGCATCTGATAAATACGGCGATACGCGTCTCGCGAACCGAGCAGGCGAAGGAATGTTGACAGCTCAATTTCGATCGAATGCAAGGCTCCCATTCGTTTGACTATGGACTGCGTAATGCTTCGCGTCGCATTCCCGGTGGTGATCGCCCGCTCAACATATTGTCCCAGTTCGGTGAAGCGCCATCCATCGTTCGCCAGCATCGACAATTGAGCCGTCGCAAAAAATTGTGGAATGACGGCGACGGCCATGTCCGAAAGCCGGCGTGTCGTCCTGCGGGCTTCGTGATCAGAAGTATTGGGCCGGCACCGGCTTCGGGCGAATTGACCCCGCAGAATGGCCAGCGCCGACCAAGCCTCCGGGCTGATTGCTTGCCGAAGCGAATCGGCGTTTCGACCTGCCCTTCGAACAATCGACGCCACAGATCCCGATTCACCGGAATCAAGCATCAACCGGAAACGCTCAATCGGGCTTGAAATGCTTCGGCTCTTCTTTCCTTTGCTGCCGGAGCTTTCAAGGGGAGTAAGGAGACGGTTCCACACCGGTCGATAAAGCTTGCGTTCGGCCGAATTGAGTTCCTCCATCTCGATGGTCTCAACGACTTGAATCATTTTCGCGAGGTTCAAGGTCCGTTCAAGGTAACGTCCCAACCAATAAAATCCCTCCGCTACCCGGCTCGTAACGGGGCGCGCCGGCAAAATTCTGGGCCGCCGGTAGGGTACAACGGGCGGCATTTCTTCCGTCGCGTCCTGCAACACCCAAGTGTCCTTTCCGCCACCTCCATGTTGCGATTCCGTCCGTCCACTGTCCGTCGCGGAAATACGGGTTAGCGCGCCGGGAAACACATCCAGACGGGCCCCATTCCACATGCCGTAAACGATATGATCCTGCAGCCTCTTGGTTTTTTTCCCCCGTGAAAAGCAGAGAGTCTCGACGCAGTCTTCGATCGGCTGTGCAACAAAGCGGTGAGGCGCACGCCGGACTTCGGTCCGAATTTCGTTCCAGGATTTTTCGTCGCCGGTAAATTTCAGGAACCGCTCTCCAGTCAACATCCGGATTTGAAACCGTTCCGGTTCTTCAAAAACCATTTCTCTTTGATCCAGATCCCCAAGCCAATAAGTCTGGATCGTCGGTAAGATAGGAGGTTCGCCAAGATAGAATCGGATGATTGCGCTTGAAAAGTGCAGCAGGCTGCGATCGTCGGCGACCTGTGATCCAATAGAGTTGACGATTGCAACCGTCCCTTTGCGAACGCAATGAACCAACCCCGGAATCCCGATGTGACTTTCCCTCCTGAATACCAAAGGGTCCAGCCAGGGATCCGCAAGTCTGGTGTAGATCACATCAATTCTTTCGAGGCCGGAGACAGTTCTTAGGTAAAGGGCGTCTTCAAGCGCCAGGAGATCTGCGCCCTCAACCAAAGGAATTCCCATGCGTCGCGCCAGGAACCCGTGTTCCGAGTAAACGGCGCTCGCGACGCCCGGCGTAAGCAGCACGACCGAAGGATCAGGTTTTGTGGAAATCGATCGCAGTTTAAGGAGCACCTCGGTCGGTATGTCGGCGATCGACTCGACGGGCTGGCTTTGAAACAGCTCAGGCAGAACTCGCACGAGGAGCCTGCGGTTCTGAATCATATAGGAGAGCCCCGACGCATGACTGAAATAGTGATGCTTAACCGTCAGAGCGCCAGCGGAGTCGCGGTAGATGCAAAGCCCGCTCAGGTGCAAGAAATGATCGCCTGCAGTAGGCAGTCCTACGGCGCTCCTCTGATAGTTCGGGCTACCCAATATTGCGGGAATTGGTATTATCCCTTCCTTCAGGATTTCGCGGTCGCCATAGATGTCTTGCAGGAGGTATTCAAACGCGCGAAATCGTTGCTGAAATCCACGGACAATCTGGCCCCACTCCTCATTGGCGAATATTTGCGGCAGGAGATCGCAGAACCAGGTGTTATGATGCTCGCCTGTCGGAAGTTCAAACGTGATGCCGAGTTCGCGGAGCGCCGCCTCCAGACGTTCCTCCAGTTCGCGAAGATCCGAAGAGGTGGCCTGTTCCAATTGGCCAATGACTTCGGAATACGGCGTGCGAGGCGAGCCTAGGCGGGTATCGAACACTTCGTTCCACCGTGGCTCGGGCGACTTTCCGTTCCTAGGCATTCAAGGTTGCTTTGGTTACCTGGAAATAGCCCTTTGCGCAAGGTTGGATCGCAAATTTGTCGATGCATTTGGTCGTGGCCCGAGGGGTGCCCATGCCAACTGGCCAAGCACTTTCCGTCGCGGCGGCAATCTACGAAGGCTGCGTCGTTCAGCATTTAGGCCTCGCGCAAAGGTACGCCGAGGCACGCGAAGGATAAATTTTGGTCACAAACACTTGAAGACAAACTTTAAATCCTTGCGTACCTCCGCGCACCTTTGCGTGATGCTTCGCCAAGATTCCCGGCGCATGTATCGATTTTAAGTTCCTTGAAGCCACTGAACCGAAGGTATTTGTGCACAGTAGCAGGGGAAACTGATTCTTTGGACCGCGAGGGATATCACCGGCGCTGCAGACGGGAGAAGATTGCTTGAGCTTCCGGTATTTGCCAAAGCAGCGTGGCGCAAACATAAAGCAATCCGTAGACCGGAAGGATCGCCATTCCGGCAATCAGAGGTTTTCCTGTCAGCCACGGTTTGAGAGGATAAGCGAGCGCTGCCGCCGCGGCAGCCGAACTCCAAAGCTGCAGCAAACGCTCCGCCGGCATCGAGAATGAACCGATGCGCCTTCGCAGCGAACCGCGCAAAAGAAGAAACTCGATCCATCCGGCGATTCCCGCCGATGCCGGAAGCCCGGCCAGCCCAATCCTGGGATCGATATTCAACAGGCGCGGGAGCGGGAACGCTGCGAGGTAGCCCAGCAGAGCGGTCAAGACCACTCGAACAATCGCATACCGCAGCGGTGTGCGAGTATCGAGCAGCGCGTAAAATGCAGAAGAGCAGAGCCGGCCCGAAGTTGATGCGACCAGGCCAACTCCGGAACCGATCAAGAGAATCCAGACGTACATTGAAT
The DNA here is from genome assembly GCA_035938215.1 of Chthoniobacterales bacterium. Taxonomy (GTDB): domain Bacteria; phylum Verrucomicrobiota; class Verrucomicrobiia; order Chthoniobacterales; family JAFAMB01; genus DASZHC01. Next base: position 820 of record DASZHC010000139.1, on the reverse strand, counting down.
CGGCGCGAGTAAAACGTCCCGACTGATAGATTAGCCCCGCAAGCGTGTCGCCGAACGCAAAAAAACTCATCGCCGCCGGAATGACAAAAAACGCCATCCGACCCATTGCGGCGTTCAGACGCGTCGCGAGCCTATGCCGAACCTCGCTTTCATCTCCAGCCAGTTCGCGAGACATCGCAGGAAGTTCCGCCGCAGAAATCGACATACCGAACAGGCTGATCGGAAGCAGTCCGATTGTCTGCGCGCAATTCAGCAAAGCCACCGAACCAGATGGCAGCAGGCTTGCGAGGATGTTGTCGATATAGGCGCTTAGCTGGACAATTCCTCGGCTGATGAAAACCGGAACGAAACTTGTGAATACAGCCCGTACCTGCGCCGACGCGGTATCAAGCGAAAAGCGGAGTTGGCCCAGCAGACTCAAAACGGTGGGAACCTGGATTAGAACCTGCGCGAAACTCCCGAACACGGAACTCCAGGCGGCGTAGACGGTGAGGGTGCTAAGGGACGTTCTATTTCCGAATGCCAGAAGGCCCCCAATAATAAAAAGATTCCACAGGACCGGCGCGGTATAGGAGAGCAGAAACTTCCCGTGACTGTTCAAAATACCCAGGCACCAGGCGGACATCACGAGGGCGCCAACGCCCGGAAAAAGGATTTGAACAAGGTTGACTGTCAATTTTCGTGTCTCGCCCGTGAACCCCGGCGCTATCACGTCGATCAGAATCGGTGTTGTTAGGATGCCGAGGACCACGAGTACCGAAGTCAGTAACGCCAGAATGGATCCTACGACGCTCGCGACATGATCCGATCCTCTTTTGTC
>DASZHC010000138.1:0-9386 GCA_035938215.1 Chthoniobacterales bacterium | reverse complement strand
GGCTCTAGAGATGGATGGGCTCGAGAAGATTCTCGTAGGAGGCGAGTATGATTTGGTGATCGTCGACGAGATCAACTATTGCATCCATCGAGACCTTATTTCGATTGAACGCGCGATTGATCTCGTGGAGAAGCGTCCGTTGCACGTTGAATTGGTCTTTACCGGCCGCTACGCAGCAGCGGAGCTAATCGAACGCGCCGGCGTGGTAACCGAGATGCGGAAGGTCAAGCACCACTTCGACAACGGGGTCCTTGCAAGGAGAGGAATAGAGTTTTGATGAACGATTCAAAGCCCGGCGGAATAATCGTTGCGGGAATGCGGAGCAGCGATGGGAAGACTGCTGTGACCTGCGCTTTGCTGGCGGCACTGGCGGAGAGAGGATTGCCAATCCAATCCTTCAAGGTTGGTCCCGACTTTATTGATCCAGGGTACCACACGCGAATCAGCGGTATGAAGTCACGAAACCTCGATGCCTGGCTGATGGGGAATAGCTCTATACTGTCGGAAGTCGGCAGGCACGGAGCCGGAAAGTTTTCGATTGTCGAAGGGGTGATGGGGCTCTTCGATGGAAGTGAAACCGTGTCTGACGAGGGGAGTACGATGGCTCTCGCCCGGTTATTGAACTGGCCCGTACTCCTCGTTCTTTCAAGTGTAAAGGCCGGACGATCGCTCGCGGCGGCGCTCCGCGGATTTGTTGCAGAGGCTGGCCGCGATCGCATTGCCGGCGTCATATTGAACGGCGTTGCCGGTCAGACGCATTCGGAGTATCTGCGCGAGGCGATTGCGCCTTTGAAACTCCCTGTTTACGGAGCCGTTCCATTCTGTGAACCGTTATCGTGGCCCGAGCGGCATCTAGGCCTTCGGGCGAGTCAGGAAAGCATTTTCCCGACCCGCCGCGAGTTGGCAATCATTGCGGAAAAATTCATTGACGTGACGGCGATTGTCGATTTGATGCAACCCGCGCCACCGGTCTCTCACGAACTGGTTCAACCGGCGACCAACGTCCGTATTGCCATTGCCCGCGATGAAGCGTTTCATTTTTATTACGAGGCAAATCTCGACCATCTGCGGAGTGCCGGTGCTGAACTGATAGAGTTCTCGCCGATTCACGATACCAACCTTCCTCCCGAAATAGATGGGCTGGTTATCGGAGGAGGGTTCCCGGAGCTGTTCTCTGAATGGCTTTCACAGAATCGGGCAATGCGAACCGAGATCCGTGAGGCGCTTTCAGATGGAGTTTCTTGTTACGCTGAATGCGGGGGACTGATGCTGCTCTCCCAGGAACTTATCGATTTGAAAGGGAACCGATTTCCGATGGCGGGCGTCCTTCCGGGGAAAGTGGAGATGACGACAACTCGCCAGCACTTCGGTTATTGCCAATGCACAGACTATGCCGCCGCTCCTGATACAAGCTTTCGTGGACATGAATTTCATCATTCCCGTTGGCTCGGTGAAGAGGAATTTGCGAATCTTTGGACAGTTCGCCGAAAACGGCTGGGCACGAAACGCGCGGAAGGATTTCGAAAGGGCCTGTTGCATGCATCCTATGTTCATCTCTACTTTCCGGAGAGCGAAATTGCGATTGCGCCCCTAGTGCACCAAGTCCGTGACCGCTACACCAATGACGGACTTGGTGCACTAGTTCAAAAAAGAGAGGCAACAACATTATGATTTATTGTGTTGGAGCAGGCCCGGGCGATCTCGGCTATATGACGGGGCATGGCCGGCAACTGATTGAGGAAGCCGACGTAGTCGGCGGCTTCGGAGCTGTAGTGGAGGTAGTCAGGCCGCTCATCGCACAGAATTCGCGAGCCGTGGAAATGGGTTACAAGGACCAGGTCGAGAAGCTTCAGGCGATTGCTTCGCTGCATCATCAAGGAATGAAATGCGTTGTCGTCTTTATGGGAGATCTCCACTTCTCTGGATTTCAATTTCTCGAGCGGGTCGAGCGGGCGTGCGGTCATCCGGTGGAAACAATACCCGGTATCAGCTCCGCGCAGGTGCTGGCGTCTCGCTGCCGGGTTTGTTTTGACGAAACGACGTTTATCACTTTTCACAGGCGCGGTGAGATCGGACAGTTTAAGGAACATCTTGTCCACGTTCTCAATGACGATCGGAACGCGATCGTCATTCCGCGTCCATGGGATTTCATGCCAAGCGAGGTATCGCTCTTTCTGATTTCGCGCGGCATTTCTCCGGAGCATCCCGTGGAAGTGTGGGAACGGCTGACGAAGAGCGAAGCGGCCTGGTCGGGAAAGTTGGGAGATTGCTCTGCCCTGTTCAGCGATATGAGCATCATGTTGATCCGCACCTTGCATCCGATGCGGAGTCAGCTTGAACCGTACGGAGCTTCGGAAGGAGGTCGAACATGACCACTATTCCCGCTTACGATATTGTCATTGCGGGACATGGCAGCCGCGACCCGGAAGGAGTCATTGAGTTTGAAAATCTCGTCCGTCTTGTCAGGGCACGAGCAAGCGGCCGGAGAGTGACTCACGGTTTCCTCGAGTTTGCGCGCCCCACAATCAGTGAGGCCGTCAGAGAAAACATCGCTTCCGGATCGGAACGCATCGCAATTGTTCCCGGGTTGTTGCTCGCTGCCACGCACGCGAAAAATGATATCCCAACCGAGGTGCGGGCGTTGCAGCAGGCCTTTCCGAACATCAAACTTCACTACGGTTCCGCTCTTCATCTCCACCCCTTGATTTTGAGATTGTTCCGAGAAAAAATCATCGAATCCGAAGCGCGCTCTGAGCGGTTGGTCAGACGATCCGACAGCTGTCTTGTGATCGTTGGTCGCGGTACGACCGATCCAGATGCAAACTCTGAGGTATCCAAGCTGGGACGGATTCTTGAAGAGGGACTCGGTTTTGGAGGATCATTCATTTGCTACTCGGGGACGGCGAGGCCCCTGATTGCCGAGGGGCTGGAGCGCGCAGTACGTCTCGGATTTCAGCGCATCATTGTCGCGCCCTTCTTTTTGTTTACCGGAATCCTGGTCAAACGGATCTACGCCGCCGTAGATGAGCTTGCGTCGCGGCGTCCGCAAACAGAGTTTCTAAAGTGCGATTACCTTGGGACTCATGATTTTCTGGCAGACGCTTTCCTCGAGCGGGCCGAGGAAGCCTTCACAGGTAAATCGGTGGCGAGCTGCAGCGTGTGCAAGTATCGCGTTTCGATCGTTGGATATGAAAAAGATGTGGGTGCTCCACAGCGCGGACATCATTCTCTGGAATCCGGCCTGCCAAAGGCGGTCAATGAATCCCGCACGCGAATTGATTCCGATGGCACGAAGGCCCATCCGATCGAACTGGAAAGTTTCAAGATCATCCGCGCGGGACGTGATTGGTCCTCTTTTCCCGAACCGGAAAGAGATATTTTGCAGCGCCTTGTTCATGCCAGCGGCGATTTTAGCGTGGCTGACGAGATATTTATTTCGCCCGGAGCCGTCGCCGCCGGGATTGCGGGATTGGCGGGGCGCGCGCGAATCATAACGGATGTAACGATGGTGCAGACCGGCTTGCGGCGGACTCTGCTGGAAGCATTTGCCATTGAGCCCTGTTGCTTTGTTCATGACGAAGAAACCAGGTTGCTCGCCCAAGCTACAGGCTTAACCCGCTCAGCGGCTGGAATCAGGCGCGCCTGGTTGAGTTTTGGCAATGATCTTATCATTGCGATCGGAGACGCTCCGACGGCTGTCGAAGAAGCGATTCGACTGGTTAACCTTCATCAATGGCGCCCGCATCTCATCATTGGTTTACCTGTCGGATTTGTAGGAACAGCAGAGAGCAAAGAACGGTTGAGACGCTGCTTGCGCGTGCCCAGAATAACCAATCGAGGTACCCGTGGCGGATCTCCCTGGGCTGCTGCGGTGATAAATGCGCTCATGATTCATTTCGCGAAGCACGAGGACGAATTGAAAATCCATGCGTAGCACGGTGCCATTTGATCTGGCGGAGCCCGCGGAGAATGGTCTTAAGCGTGGCTTTACGACCGGCACGTGTGCAACTGCGGCCGTGAAAGCAGCGTTGCTGAGGATCCTTTGCGACGAGAACCCCTCTGAGGTCGACGTTTTCCTTCCAGGGGGGCTTCATCGTCTCTCCGTGCCGATTGAGGGGATTACCGTAGAGGAAGACGGGTCAGCGAGAGCCGTTGTGATCAAGGATGCGGGCGACGATCCGGACCAGACACATCGGGCGCGAATCTTTGCCAAAGTCACCAGGAATCGAAACGGTCGTATCGTATTCGAGGCCGGCGAGGGCGTAGGGGTGGTCACCCAACCGGGTCTTCGTGTCGCAGTTGGAGAGCCCGCAATCAATCCGGTGCCCCGCCAGATGATGATCGACGCGGTGCAGGAGATCCTTGGAGAAGGAGACGAGCAGACGGACGTCGGTTTTGTTCTGCAGATTGGGTGCGAAGAGGGCGAACAGATTGCAAGGCGGACCTTCAATCCGCGACTAGGGATCGAGGGAGGCATTTCGATTCTGGGGACGACCGGGATCGTCGAACCCAAATCGAAAGCCGCATTCCAGGCTTCGATCGAAGTCTATGTACGCGTGGCGCTCGGCGATAAGCCGCGGGGAATTGTTTTGACTCCGGGAAATCTTGGCCAGCGATTTGCGCGAAGTTTTCTCGCGATCCCGGTGAAGCATGTAGTGCAGATGTCGAATTTCATTGGATTCACCTTTGAGTGCGTAGAGCGCACCCTGGTCGAGAACGATTGTATCCTCCCGAAATTGTGGCTCGTCGGTCACCCGGGAAAACTCGCGAAGGTCTTGGAGGATGTCTGGGACACGCATTCCTCACGCAGCGGAAGCGCAGTGGAAGCCGTTCTCAAGGTGGCAGACGAGTTCGGGATCAAGGGGAGGCTTCGAGATTCGATTGGTACATCAAGGACGGTGGAAGGCGTGATCGAGTTATTGCGCGGCGAACAATTTTCGCGGCTGTTTTGGGCCTTGGTGGAATCCAGAATCGCGACAAAGGCTTCTACTAAGCTAAGCCGCGTTGATCAGACCTGTGTCCGGCTTTTTCGGATGGATGGCAAGGCGTTGGGAGAGGCGGAATGAAGACGGCGGGGAAATTTTTCGGTATTGGGGTCGGGCCGGGGGAACCTGGACTGATTCCGTTAGTCGCGTGGCAGGCCTTGGAGCGGTGCCATGTCATTTTTACGCCGAGAGCCAGTAACCGGGAAGGTTCGGTTGCGCGAAATTGTCTGCCGCCAAATAAGATTCCAGACGAAAGGTTTCGTGAGATTGAATTTTCGATGGAGCGCGATCGAAGCGGCCTTGCGGCCCGGTACGCTGAACTTGCGGAAGCGATTGGGCTCGAGTTGCTCGCGGGTCGAGATGTTGCATACCTGACCTTGGGCGATCCTCTTACTTATTCGACCTATATCTATGCGCTTGCGGCCTTAAAGGAACGTTTACCCCATTTGCGGCATCGGACTTTTCCAGGTGTCACAAGCTACTGCGCGGTCGCAGCAGCAACCGGATTTGCATTAGGGGAGGGGAAGGAACGAGTTCTTGTGCTGCCCTGCCCCGATCTGGCGACCGATTTGCGATCGATGATCCTGAATCATGACGTCGTGATTCTCTTAAAGATAGGCCATCGCCTGCCCACCGTGCTTCGGCTCCTGCGTGAGATCGGAATAGCCGAGCACTGTGTTTTTGGCAATCATGTTGGTATGCCTGACGAAAGAATCTATGTGCCGGTTGACCAGATAAACGCGGAAGAAGCTGGCGGCTATCTCTCGACAATGTTGATCAGAAAAAGCGCCCCACCAGAATCCTTAAAAAGCAAAACCGGTTGCAGATGAGTCAAATTTTTCCGTGTCCGTGGGTTAACAACATGTTAATTAAGGCGCGGCTCAGCAGGAGCGGCTCGACTGAGCTCGCCGAAGTCTTCGCCCTACCGATGTTCGCCCCTCCAACGATGTGGACCGCGCCACAAATTCGTCCGGTAGGGCGAGCCTCCCGGCGAGCCGAAGCCGCTGCCTCGCCCACCGGCGCCATTCCCAACCCGATCATGCCACCCCCTGGATATCGCCGGTCTGAGGCGGGGCCTCGCTTATGAAAGTTTATTTCATTGGGGCTGGTCCCGGGGCTGCAGATTTGATCACTCTGCGGGGCGCTCAGATTCTCGGCCGCGTGGCTGTAGTTCTCTACGCCGGTTCTTTGGTAAGCAAAGAGACGTTGGTTCATTGCCGGGCTGACGCGACAATTATTAATACCGCGAATCTCAACCTGGAAGAGCAGGAAGCACACTATATCGACGCACAAGAGAAAGGTGTCGATGTGGCGCGCCTTCACTCCGGGGATCCCTCCATTTACGGCGCCACTGCCGAACAGATGGAAAGACTTAACCGGCTCGGAATAGACTACGAGATCGTTCCCGGGGTGCCGTCCTTTGTTTCGGCGGCAGCTATCCTCGGAACCGAACTGACAAAACCCGCGCTCGCGCAATCGATCATTCTCACTCGAACCGGAGGAAGGGCGTCCCCGATGCCTGAAAAGGAATCGCTCAGGGCCCTCGGTGCGCATGGGACTACGATCTGCATCTTTCTTTCCGGTGCGCGACTCCCTCAGGTCGTTGCGGATCTTCTCGCCAACTACAGCGCGGATACGCCCGTCGCTCTCATTCATAAGGCGACATGGCGGCAGGAGAAGATTCACGTCGGATCTCTTGGCAAGCTGTTGGACGAAATTGCGCCCGGCGATTGGGAACTGTCGACGATGATGATAGTCGGCGACGTGCTTAAACGCGAAAAGGCCTCCGAGTCCTGCCTTTATTCGGCCGAATACTCCCACCGTTTTCGCAAGGGAAACAAAAAGGTGTCCACATGAATTCCGGGCTTGGAGTTTGGGTGGTTCGCGATGAAGCGGAGAAACTTGGCCGCTACCTCGAAACGCATCTGGGTGGGGAACTGGGAGGATTAATTTGCAAAGCGGGTATGACGAACCGGGAGGCTTTTTCCGCGAGATTCATTCATTGTCCGCAATGGATCATGGTGATGGCAGTTGGAATCGCCGTTCGTTACCTTGACGGATTAACGAAGCACAAAACGGTTGACCCGGGGGTGGTTGTGGTCGATGAAGGTTGCCGATTCGTCGTGTCGCTTCTAGGTGGTCACGAGGGGGGCGCAAATCTATTGGCGTACCGGGTCGCGAATCTTACCGGGGCAGTACCCATCGTCACGACCGCGACGGAAACACGGAAGCCTCTCGTGGTCGGAATTGGATGCAGGAAGGGCGTGAGTATTGACCAGATCGGCACAGCGGTGGCAGAAGCTCTCGCAGCCCTATCGCGAAGCGAGAAGGAGATTCGCGAAGTAGCAACCGTCGACCTGAAAGGAGATGAACCGGGGATCTTGAAATGGTGCGAACAACTTGGTGTGCCGTTGCGGCTGATTCCACGGTCCCTGATTCGGGAAAGGCCCTGGGTAGCTGAAGGTTCACCGTTTGTGTATTCCCATTTTGGTATTGAGGGGGTATGTGAGCCGTGTGCCCTGCTGGCAACCTTTAAGGGTCGCTTGATCTTGCGCAAAACCACTCGAAACGGTGTTGCGATTGCCATCGCGGAGGAAGTTTCCGGAATATGAATTCACGAGGAAGACTTTTCCTGGTTTCGGCCGGCCCGGGCTTTACCGACCTCATTCCTCCGCTGGCTGAGGCTGCTTTAAGAACAAGTGAAATTATTGTTGGATACGATCTTTACCTGACCTGGATCGCACCCTGGATCAAGGGAAAACAGATCCACGCGTTACCGCTGTTGCGGGAGAAAGAAAGAGCGGCCATGGCTATTGAATTTGCGCGAGACGGACGAACGGTAAGTCTCGTCTCAAGCGGGGATATCGGTGTCTATGGGATGGCTGCGCTTGCGCTTGAGCTCATGTCCGAGGATGATGTTTTTCAAGTGGAGATTGTTCCTGGAATATCAGCCGCTCCAAGTTGTGCATCTCTCCTTGGCGCTCCTCTCTCGCACGACTTCGCCACTTTGTCCTTGTCCGATCTGCTTTGCCCCTGGGAGGTAATCGAACGTCGAGCCCGTCAATTGGCTCGGGCCGATCTCGTGCTTGCCCTGTACAATGTCCAGAGCAAAACGAGAACGGACGGAGTTTACCGCATCCTGAACATTCTACTTGAGCATAAGCCGGCTGCCACCTTGTGCGGTGTGGTGCGTAACGCTTATCGCTCGGGACAGGAACATTTCATTTGTTCGCTAGCCGAGCTGCTCCAGAAGAGATTCGATATGCTGACCACAATTGTTGTCGGGAATCGATTCACCTATCGAAAGAGAGAGTTCATCTACACTGCGCGCGGTTACAACAGCCGCGGCGCACCAGCGCGCCGGCTGCAACCGGACCAATCCGAATCCGCCATTGAACCGGTTAGCGAGAAGGCTATATGGGTTTTTTCAGGAACGGCCGATGGAAACGCTCTCGCATCAAAAATCATCCAGAACGGCTTTCCAGTCGTCATCTCCACCGCGACTTCCTACGGTCGCGACCTTGCTCTTGAAAGATTGCCGGGCGTATCCGTGAGATCCGGAAGAATAGGTGTCAGTGCCCGGTACCGCGAGCTGCAGGATTCTCGGGCCATCGCCATCGTTGATGCCACACATCCGTTCGCAACGGAAATTTCTTCGCAGCTCATCGCCCTCGGCACAGAGTTGAATATTCCGTATCTTCGCTACGAGAGGGACGTCATAGGCGGCTCGAGCCGTGCGATTTTTTGCGAAACGATGGAAGAGGCTGCGGCGACGGCGATTCGCATGGGCAAACGCATCTTTCTGGCAACCGGATCGAAGGATCTCAAGGTTTTCTTGAGCCACCCGGGAGCGAACGAGCGCGAATGGTTTGTTCGAGTCGCGCCGGAGCCGGAATCGTTGGAGAATGCCCTGGCCCTGGAAGTTCCGCGGTCTCGGCTCATCGCGATGCAGGGGCCATGCTCAAAGGAGATGAATGAAGTTCTCTGGAAAGATTGGCAAATTGATTGCGTGGTAACCAAAGAATCGGGTGCAGCAGGAGGATTCAGTGCAAAGGCTGAGGCAACCGGTTTGCTCGGTATTCCGTTAATCGTCATCAACCGTCCGCGCATCAACTATCCCTTTGTCGCACACGATTTCGATTCAATGATCGATCGGCTGCGGGCGCTTCAAACCGGATTCGAACCGTCGATGCGAGAAAATGCCTCTAGTGTCCTGTCCCCGAAATAACATGCCATTCGTTGCGATCAAAATGGGCCGTCGGCAAGGCGCGAGGAGGGCGCATATCTGAATCGATACGTAACCGACGAGCAACGCAGCCGCCGGCCCATTTTCATCGCAACCCTATGGGCCGCGGCCAGTTGGCTGTTTTTTCCGCGTTGCTCGCTCCTTACGTATCGATT
>DASZHC010000137.1:0-5328 GCA_035938215.1 Chthoniobacterales bacterium | reverse complement strand
CGTCTGGATCAACTCGATGATCAAAGGGATGCTGCGAAAGACGCACTGAAAACGAAATGGAAAAGTATGAAGCTTCAATGATATGGCCTCCTCGCCTGTGTGCGGGTCGACCGCGGCGGGTTGTAAAGCCGATCAGAGCATGGCTCCGGGCAATCTCGTCGCGCACACCGATGTCGAGAATCTGGCCAAAGATTTCCTTGCCGCTCGTAACTTCATCGCCGAACGCCTTGACCAATCGGAAAGCAGAATCCTCGATCCACTCATCGCGTTCATTGTAACCGTAACCAACAAAGATCTTCATATTCGGGGGAGTTTAGCGTCGCGGGGAGAGCTGAAATTATAGCCCAAACTCCTTCTTCGTGTCTATGATGATCGTGCGCGCGCCGAGATAGAACGCAGCGGAAAATCTGTTTGGGTTCATCGACGGCTTTCCCGGCCTCAATTGTGATTTAGACCGAAATTTTCTCAATCTCATCAAGTGTCAGTTGGTCATCGGTTCTATCGTAGAGTTTCGTCGTGCGAGGGCTCTCATGCGCCGCGATCTTCTGAGCCGTTTCAAGAGTTCCGTTGTTCTCAAGATAAACAGTAATCCCGGTCGCGCGGAACGAATGGCAGCATACCGGAGCGAAGATGCCAACTGCAAGCGCCCGTCGCCGAATCATCGTGTAAGCCTCGGACCGCGACATCGCCCGTCCCGTGGGTGTTTTCTTGTGGAAGGTTTGAAAAAGCCGCGCATTCGGCTCAAAACCCGCTTTTTCCAGATACTCGGCCACGTAATCCTGGGCCTTGTGATGGACCGGCATCTCGTGATGTTTGCCGCCCTTTTCAAGCAACCGGAACCAGCGCCGGTGGCCGTTTTCGTAAAAATCCGACACCTTCATCCCAAGGACAGCCGAAACCCTCGCAAAAGAAAAGAGCATGACGCCAATCAGGACTCGGTCCGGCAAACCCTGCAGGGAATCGGTCGAAATGGAAGCTAAAAGCGTCCGGGCGTCCTCAACGCTCAAGACCGGCGTCTTGCCGCGTTTGACGACATAGGTCGGGCCTTTGACCGGCGCGGCCCGGGTTGACCGGAACGATCTGGCTGATGACCAGGTAATCAAAGAGCATTTTGATGGCGGCCAGGTGCTGCTTGATCGTTTGCGGCGAACCCGGATGCTGCTCGATGTAGGCCGCGACATGCATTGGCGTGATGAGCCGAATGTCGTCCAGGTGCTGCTGCATTCACGGTTAGTCGCTGTCCACGGCGTATTCGGAAGAACCATCAAGAATACGCCACCTTCTCAATTCACTTCATCTACAACTTTCAAGCATACCCTTTGCTAGTTGCAATCAAGTGCTTATTGCGTCCTATCGCAGCGTCCCTTTTGTAGCCCCGTGTAGGTTTCGACCCCCCGCTCCAGATGATGGAAGATGGTTACACCATTGGAGGCTACGCTGTCGACAGCCAAGCCAACCTGTTCGCCATAGACGGCGACCCCTTGCTCCCCAACACCCATGGCAGTCAGCAAGTACTAATCGCTACGCTTCAGAAGGTGCTAATTAACGAAACTTGGAAAACTCCAAATAGCGCCCTAAGTTGACGCTCGCCACAATCTCTCACATGCTCAAACTGTAAGTCGTCGACCCAGGTTTGATTTCGGGCCGTAATTTCCAAGTAATCGGACCGTTTTTGGACCGATGCTGGTCTTCGCCGCAGCCCAGATCTGAAGAAAGTCTACGTCGAATCGCCCAGAAATAGGCGGCCCCCAATTATAATCAATTGCCACGAATAGTACTGGAATATTCGTGCTCAGATTTGGGCTTAGGATATCTATGACACTGGATTCCATTAGTGTAAAGTCATTTAAGTGTAAATGAATTCATCTGTATTTGCGTTGAATTTTGTTCTAACGATGCTGCAACCGAGAATAACTAAAAGACATCAGTTTTGCAAGGCTGGTTCATAGGCGTGGAACAGAGCTTGGGTTGCCGGCGGTGACGAGGTTAAAGGTACGACGCTTATGATCGAGACAACTATTCGAGCGGATCAAAAACATAGAGCAAGCCGTCATTATCGTCTCTATAGCGCCGTCCCTTGCATCCGTAGAGAACTGTCAACCCGAAACGGCTTTTACCCCGAACCCCAACTTCTTCAACGCGATCAGCCGACTTCTGAGGTATGAAGGACGCTCATCGGCCGGAATTTCTGATCCACTGGTCTGGATAGATTCATTCGTCTTCGCGGAATCAGTCTCTGTCGGCACTGGGTTGAGCTCGGGTTCTTGATTATTCATGGATGCTCTCGTTGGCGTTTGCGTTATGGGATAATGACACGTGGGCAGGGAAACGGCGAGATTTCTCGCGAACCGCTTCCAGACATCGGCCCCGGTCAAGGGCTAGACGATTTATGTTCTCAGATTGCTACACTCCCTCGAAAATAAGCGATCGCCGGTCTTCTAATTTCGTGCAGCGTGACAGCGGCATCAAACGTTCCGACATCGACGGTGACGTAATTGATCGGTAGCTTGAAGACCGATTCCACAGACTTGATCTTGTTGTAGACGTCGTCCGTTGGCTGCTCATGAAGTTTTATCCTTGGTAACTGATAGGAAATCGCTTTTCGGGTGTCATCGGCGTGCGCCTACCGAATCGGTTCTCAAGCCACGGAAAGAGGAGTGACATGAGATTAGATTAATCGCGAAATTGCTTTTTGACGATTACCCGATCGGGTGAGCGGTTCGCTTGCTCAGATGGCTGGAAAGCTTACAACCCCTCATGCGATTGCTTGGAGAGTTTATCAGGCTCGTAATTCTCAGCAGCGAGGAACAGATAGAGCGGTTTCTTGAGTTCCAGCGCTACGTCGTATTCGATCTGGGTGTAAGAGGAGTGCGTCAGGAAGTCGGGGGTCACGCAGCTTGAGCACGAAACTGCGGATACCAGCGGCGAAACACCCCCTCGAGTTCGTTGTTCAAGACTTTGGTCCGCGTCTGTAGCAACAGGTGTGCGCCGCGAAGGGTCCACTGCATCTGCTGCTTTTTGACGAACCGCCTGTTGAAATTTGTAGAGCGGCCAAGACGTAGGGATAGAGTTCAGCCGTGGTGAAGGTGTTGCCGGCAGCGGCCGCCTTGTGGCACCAAATTCGGTTGGAGGCCTTATTGCAACCCACGCATGCAGCGAGACCCGCTGGCGGACGAGCCCGCCCGAGGCCGACCCTGATCTGGACCTTTTGAGGCCGGATCTTCGTGACCACGCCGGCAACGGGCGTTGTTTCAAGGCTTTGCAAGAGATGGCAGAACTAGAACCAAACAAGTCAGCTTATTCTGAAGGGAGGTTTCATAGGGGGGATAGGCTACCGGTTCTTGCGGGCAGCCAATTGCCCAGAGGGCTCCCTTTGACGCCCATATCGGACACCCAGAAGTTGTTTATGAAAACACCAGAATACGGGGTACTAGGCAGATTCGTGTAGTATTCCTTCTTACCGGCAGGCTTTCAAAAAACGCCGGTGCCTGATTCCAGCTGATGGATTTTACGAATGGCGCAAGGTTTTGGGCGGAAAGATTCCGTACAACATCCAAAAGAAAGACGGTCGCCCGTTCGTGTTCGCGGGTCTTTGGGAAGGTTGGAAACCGCCCCAGACCGAAGAATGGGTTCGTATGTGCACGATCATCACCGGCGAGTCCAACGAACTGATACGCGAAATTCACACCCGGATGCCGGTAATCCTGCCCGAAGACAAACTCGACGTCTGGCTATCCGGCGAAGCCGGAAAAGAAATCTTGGTTCCGTATCCGGCAGACCAAATGACAGTCTGGCCGATCAGTCCGCGAGTAAACAGTCCGAAGAATGATGACCCCGACATTTTGGAACCGGTCGCGGCGGATGTGCAATAGCCCGACTTTTCAGTGCATCTCAGATCCGCATCACCTTCGCTCGGCATCCGCCGCAAACGTAAACCTCTCCTGTCTCCGGACCGCCAGGCGGCGCTGTGGGACGCCGAATGTGGCTAATGTCGAGCTTCTGGCAACAATCGCCACAGAAAATGTGGCCACATGCCCGGCAATGATGCCTCCTGTTAAAAAATGTAAAAGCCTGGTTGCAATTTCCACAGTTTTTCGTCGTATCATCGGGTCGCCACCCCTGGAGTATCCTGAGGTCCCATAGGAGGCCCCTGGCATTTTCTTTCGCCGCCTTGATGATACTCGGCTTGTCATTAAAACTTTCTACGGCAGAGGCGAACGCCTTTCCGAGCACCACGCCCATATTTTGACCGGCTGACTCGCTCATTACTGTGCCGAGACATGCCAGTTGCACTTCGTCACTCACCTGCGCAAAGTTGACGCCAAAAATCGGCCTTCCGCCAATCTGGAAGAAACCCATAGGCACAAAACCCATTTCGACGAGACCATTCACCCGTGGCCAGACGTAGTTTTCGATCAGATCAGCAACAGAAGGGCTTGTGTAAGGTTCGGTCAGATACACTACGCAACTATCGCTGCGCCCTATTCCGCCACTCTCGCTAAACACCTTCCACATTCGCACGACACATGCTTTTGTGTCACCTTGCAACCTCTCATTAATGTAACGCCCGCAGGCCTCCTGCATCGCCTTGAAGAGATTGAGCCCGCCGCCGGTCTTTACCAGATACTGGACACGGGCGACTTCAGGTCGATTGTTGTACTGCTCTCCGAGTCGGGCTTCTAAAGGTGATTTAGTATCGCCCTGGACCCACGGCTTTGGGTAGCCCTTTTGCTCCTTTTTGGTCTTACTCATCGATTCGACCTTTTCCTTCCAGCCCGCATCCAGCTCGCCCGTGGATACATACTTCAACTTCTTCGACGATTTCTCGTAATCATCGTAGTACCTCGTTAGTACCGCGTTGAAAACTTTGGCGGGCATTTCCGGAGGACGATGCGACATCGCTAAAGTGGCTAGCTGGTCCCAGAGCGTTTCAGGGATGTTGTCTAAATTCATTTTGCCAATAAACCAGTCGGTAAGCGATTGAAATAAAACAGATCGTTGGCGAGTTCGTCGGGTGTCCAGCTGATGAACGCGCCGAGTTTGGTGATGCCTTTCGAGTTCTCGGGGGTCAGTGTGATCATGGCGGGCAGGGAACCGGATTTATGCCGATGAGGTCACTTTTATCAATCGGGTCCTCATTCGTAAACACCGGAATCTGGAACGCGCCCGGCATATCTTTTTGGACCTTAAAAGTGGCAAACTATTGGCAAACCGCTTTTTTCTATGTCGAGATTAGACTACGTAAGTCGTTTATAATAAACAACCTGCCTCGCATGGATTCGAACCATGACAAAGTGATCCAGAGTCATATTAACCCTGGAAGCGTTC
>DASZHC010000136.1:0-3911 GCA_035938215.1 Chthoniobacterales bacterium | reverse complement strand
CCAGCTTCGCAGTGAAGCTATTCAAGCCGTCGATGATTTGAAGCGACAGGGCTTTCGCACGCTGCTCCTGAGCGGTGACAGCAGCGAAGTCGCGGCTGCAATCGGGGCACAGCTCGGAGTTCATGAGGCAATCGGGAACTTGTTACCCGAGCAGAAGCTTGAGAAAGTCCGGGAACTTCTGCAGCAGGGTCGAAAAGTTGCCATGGTTGGAGATGGAGTAAATGACGCTCCAGCGCTAGCGGAAGCGACTGTGGGAATTGCGATGGGTGGAGGGACCGATGTTGCACTCGAGACGGCGGATGTCACGCTCATGACGAGCGATCTTTCGCGTCTAACTGAGGTATTTGGCATCGCCAAAAGATGCTATCGGGTCATCATGTTTAACTTCTGGGGTACGATTGCGGTTGACACTCTAGGAATTGGTTTAGCCTTCTTCGGTCTCCTGGCCCCTATCATAGCGGCGCTGATCCATGTGGGATCGGAACTGGCTTTCATTCTCAACTCAGCTCGACTATTCCGGTCCCCCCTTAGGCCGGCTGCCCGACCTTTTGTCGGTGGTGCTTGACCTTGATGGCGCTGACTTCGGCCTCTAGCCTCCGTGACCGAGCCGGTACGGCCGGATTTTCCTGCTTGAGCGCTTTCTCCAGAAAAATCGCTTGGGCGTTCACCGGTTCGCCTTCCAACGGTCTGCGAACGTAGGTCAATTCTCCGCTCTGTTCCCGAGCCTTGACGTTGTCCTTCCAATAGATGGCCACTACCTGATCGAGCCACTTACGCAAATCCCGATCGTCGACCGGGAAACATATCTCTACGCGCCGGAAGAAATTTCTGGCCGTCCAATCTGCACTCGAGAGATAGACCTCGGGGTTCCCGGCGTTTTCAAAACGATATATCCGGCTGTGTTCAAGAAACCTGCCGACGATACTGCGAACAGTCACGTTGTCGCTCACTCCAGCCACCCGCGAGCGCAAGCAGCAAACACCCCTGACCAGCAGGTCGATCTTTACCCCGGCTTGAGACGCTTGATACAGGGCCTTGATGATCGCTTCGTCGATCAGAGCGTTGACTTTAATGAAAATGGCCGCCGGTCTGCCCATCTTGGCGTTGTTGACTTCGCGTTGGATCATTTCCAGCAAAAACGCGTGAAGCGTTTTCGGCGCCGCCTTGATTTTTTTTAATTCAGGAAAGACCGAAACGCCCGTCAGCCAGTTAAACAGTTCAGCGCTGTCGTTTGTAAGCACCGGATCGCAAGTTAACAGCCCGAAATCCTCATAAATCCTTGCAGTGGATGGGTGGTAGTTACCCGTCCCGAGATGCAGGTAGCGGCGGATACCGTCTTCTTCCTTCCGAACAACAAGCGCCAGTTTTGCACGCGTCATCAACCCGGCAATCCCATAAACCACATGAACGCCTGCTTCCTGGAGCATTCTAGCCCATTTAATATTCGCTGCCTCGTCGGAGCGCGCTTTGATTTCGATAACCACTGTCACCTGCTTCCCGCTCTCTGCAGCCTCGGCAAGCGAAGCCGCGATCGGGGAATTTCCGCTGGTTCGATAAAGCGTCTGTTTTATGGCCAAAACATTCGAGTCTTCCGCAGCCTCTTCGATGAAATCACGGACGCTCTGAAAGCTCTCGTAAGGATGATGCAGCAGGATCGGTTTTCTCCGAATTTGCGAGAAGATGTCTTCCTCATCGCCCGGCACAGTTACAATGGCGGGCGCAAATGAGCGAAACTTAAGATCGGGCCGATCGATCTCCGAAATCACCGGCAGCAAACGCGAGAAATTGATTGGGCCATTGACCTGGTAAAGGTCATCCTCGGTCAGCCCGAACGTTTGCAGCAATTGATCCGCAATATGTCTCGGACAATCCTGTGGAACCTCAAGTCGCACCGCATCCCCGCGACTTCGTCTCCGCAACTCGCGTTCGATCGTCTCCAACAAATTGTCGCTCTCTTCCTCATGAAGATACAGATCGCTATTGCGAGTGACGCGAAACTGATAAGCACCCTTCACCAGGACGCCGTGAAAGAGAGAACTGACATGCGCTTGGATCAGATTTCCGATGAAAATGTACCGGTAGACACCTTTTTCACCAGATCCGAACGGAAGTAGGCGAGGGAGAATGCGAGGCACCTGAACCACCGCCAGGTTCGCGCCGGTCGGGCTGTCTTCAAGTTCAACTGCGACGTTCAGACTCTTGTTCAGCAACAGCGGAAACGGATGGACCGGGTCTACCGCAAGCGGCGTGAGTACGGGAAACACGGATTTGTCAAAGTACTTCGTGTAGTATTGCTTTTCCTCACTCGTCAGCTCGTCGTAGCCGAGAAAATAGATGTTATTTTTTCCCAGTGCCGGAACCAATTCCTCGATCCAGATGCGATATTTGTCTTCCACCATTCTGCGCACTCTTGACGAAATCGCAGCAAGCTGTTCGCGAGGACTCATTCCATCGGGCCCGGGCGGACCGGCATCGCTTTGGTGTTGCTGCCGCAGACCGGCGACCCGGACCTCAAAGAATTCGTCAAGATTTGACGCGACAAAACACAGGTACTTCACGCGCTCAAGGAGCGGGTTACTTGCATCCTGAGCCTCTTCTAAAACCCGCTGATTGTACTCCAGCAAGCTCAGTTCGCGGTTATTGTAGAGGGAAGGGTCACACAGGACTGGGGGGATTTCTTCTTGCATAAAACGTTTTTCACGAATCTCGGGCGACCGAAAGCCTACTGCAATACCTGGCTTCAATAAACCTTGTACCTCGATGGGTTTCTTGAAGATTGCCGGGCATGGGTATTGGGCTGGAGGATGAATGAACTTTATTTGAGATCTTAGCGCGTCGCGCGAGACGTTGACCGTCGCTGCTTTTTCAGGAAAGCTTCAGACCGTCGGCAACTCAATTCTTCCCGCAGCACATTACGGTGTAAAAAACATGCAGTTACGACGCCAACCCGGCCTTCCATTCATTCTGGTCACCGTATTTGTCGATACGCTCGGATTCGGACTTGTCATCCCTGTTCTCCCAGCGCTGGTGGCGACCATGACGCCGGACAAACAGAGCCAAGCCTATTGGTACGGGCTTCTGCTTGGATCCTACGGCTTTGCTCAGTTCTTTTCTGCCCCGCTGCTGGGCGCTATCAGTGATCGTTACGGCCGTCGCTCGGTTCTGCTTGTGTCTATCTTTGGTCTTGGTTTGAACTTTCTTCTGACGGCTCTTTCCCCATGGCTGTGGCTTCTTCTTGTCTCCCGCTTGATCGGGGGTGCTTCCGGCGCAAGCTTCACCGTTGCCGGAGCCTATGCCGCCGACGTGACCTCCAAGGAAGAAAGGAGCCGGAGCTTCGGCCTTCTTGGCGCGATATTCGGACTTGGCTTTATTTGCGGCCCCATTCTGGGCGGATTGCTCAGCGCTTACGACCTCCGGCTCCCGTATTTTACGGCTGCGGGGTTTTCGTTATTGAACTGGGTTTATGGATTTTTTGTTCTCCCGGAATCTCTTCCGGCAGATCGGCGATCGGCTATTGACTTTGCAAAAGCCAATCCATTCTCCGCGCTTATCGCACTAAGTAGAGTCCAGGGGATTGGCAGCCTGGTTTTCGTCTATATCCTGACCGCATTTCCCCAATTTATCCTTCAATCAACCTGGGTTCTCTATACGACCTTCCGATTCGGATGGGGGCCGCGTGAGAACGGATTATCGTTGTTTATCGTCGGAATAGCCTCAGCGCTCGGTCAAGCCTTCCTTTTGCGTTTCCTTCTCGGGAGATTTGGCGATGTGAGAACGGCGTTGCTTGGCCTGGCGTCCTCTTCCGTCGCATACGTGCTCTACGGGCTCGCAACTCAAGGATGGATGATTTACGCAATTATTCTGGGGAACCTCTGCGGCTTTGTGGCAGGCCCGGCCTTGCAGGGGATTGT
>DASZHC010000135.1:0-13643 GCA_035938215.1 Chthoniobacterales bacterium | reverse complement strand
GCTCCTTTCCAATCTTTTTCAGCCGCATCGATCAGCCGGCGGATCTGTTCCGGAGAAAATGTTCCTTTCTCAACTTGTGGATCGCTGCGGATCGATTTGAGAGCCGCAACAGGATTGAGACGGATTAAACCTCTTCTCTGTGCGTCCCGGAATGCTTTCGAGAGTATGTCACGCACGAGGCTGTTGACTGTCCTAGCGCGTCGGCCTTCGGCGAGAAGCTTGTCCCTGAAGCCGACGATATCAGTTTCGGTTATGTCCTCAATTGGCAGCATTGCGCGGCCGTCGAGCGCCTCCAGTAACAATCGGACGACAAGCTCCTTCTTGCCGTACGCATTTTCCGAAATAGTGCCTTTTTCTTTCTTGATCCAGTCTTCCAGGTAACCCCGCAGAGTCGGTGCATAAATCCGCTTTTTACCCGTTCGTTCCAGTATGTCGTTGACGACCTCTCGCGCTTTGCTCTCCGTGAGCCGGCCGGCGCGCGCTAGGTCCGCGGCTCGTTGCCAACCCTCGACAATCGTTTTCGCTTCGCGCTTATCTTCAGTTTTGGTTGATTGCTTCCGGCGCCGACCGAATTCGTCAACATATGCACCGATCCAAAAAGGTGTTTTTCCCCTGTAATCCTTATGTACGCTCGGCATTTTTCGTCGGAACAATAGTCGGAACAGTACAGGGCTGTCGATAGTTGATTACTATAGGTTTTCTCTCTCGTAGTGAAGTACTTGTGCCTATGGGTGGCTGGAAAAGCGCCTGCCATTCAAGCTCCGTCCATTTTTCCGCAATGTGACTACGCGGTTCGCGCACCCGAAGAAGGTCTTGATCGAATCCCTTCAGGTAGATGGCGAGAATGGTTGCAGCCGCAGACCGTTCTTGAGCTGTGGAAATCATAAAACAATAGAATATAATGTTATTATATATTCCGAATCCCATAAGACAAGAACCGTTTTCTGCGCCGCCGCCGCCCAAAGATGTCAAATCAAAACGCGGCTCGCCGGGAGGCTAGTCTAGTCTTCCGGCCGTGGAAACGGTCTCATTCGGTAGGGGCAGATCTCCACAAGCGCTAACTTGAGCGTAAGTAGGCGAAGCGTCCCGCTTTGTGCGCTTCAAAACCGTGCAAACCGAGACGGGTTCGCCTACATCGTAGCGCGTTTGTGAGCTCAAGTTAGCGCCTATGGGGCAGATCTCCGAGCTGCCCGCAGCGAGCACGGCCCGCTCGGAGATCCGGCCCTGACAGTCTGGTCCGCCTGGAACAGCCGTCTCGGAACGCGACCGCCAGTTTTGACGGCTGCGGTCCCTCGCAGCCGTTGTCGGCCTGGAAATTGGGCGAGCGTTTTGGCTCGCGAATATTTGCAGGCTAACGGGCTGGGTTTTGTTCTACCTTACCTTACCCATGTTGCCGCGTCCCACATGGAGCGTATCGATCGCAAAAGCGTATTGCAGCGCATCCTCCTTCAATCGATCAAATCTGCCACTATCCCCTCCGTGGCCAGCGCCCATGTTCGTTTTCAATAGCAGGATGCGGTTCTGGTTTTTTAGCTTACGCTGCTTAGCCACCCATTTCGCAGGTTCCCAATAGCTCACACGTGAATCGTTCAGCCCTCCCATGACCAGCAGGTTCGGATACGGCTTGTCCCGAATATTGTCGTATGGCGAATAGGAAGCCATGTAATCGAAATATTTTGGATCCTCCGGATTTCCCCATTCTTCGTATTCCGTAACGGTTAGGGGTAGAGACGGATCCGACATTGTGTTCAAGAGGTCAACAAACGGCACAGCCGCGACGACCGTTGTAAATAGATCCGGCCGCATGTTCATCACAGCACCCATAAGCAGGCCTCCGGCGCTCCCTCCGCAAATCGCTATTTTCTTGGGTGAAGCGTAACGGTGTTCGATCAGGAACTCGGTGCAGCGAATGAAATCGGTAAAGGTATTCTTCTTTTTGAGGAGCTTGCCGTCTTCATACCATGTGCGGCCTAACTCACCGCCTCCGCGAACGTGTGCTATCGCAAAAACAAAACCTCGATCGACAAGGCTCAGGCTGGTAGAGCTGAAACTCGCGTCAGTTGAGACGCCGTAAGCTCCATACCCGCAAAGCCACAGAGGAGCAGTACCGTCTTTGCGGAATCCTCTTTTGTAAAAAATTGAGATCGGAATCATCGTTCCGTCATCGGCCGTCGCAAATATTCGTTCCGAAGCGTAATCGCTCTTTCTGTATCCGCCGAGCACCGGCATTTCTTTGCGAATATCCTTCCGCCGCGAAATCATATCATAGTCGATCACCGAGGGCGGCGTGATAAACGAGCTGTAGTTCAACCGGACCACGGAGGTATTGAACTCTGGATTCTGATCGACAGAGACCTCGTAGGTGGGCTCATCAAAAGCGATCTCATGCAACTCGCCGGATTTCATGTCATAGATGCGGATCGTCTGAAGCCCTTTTATTCGCTCAGAAATGACCAGATGATTTTCGAATGCGTCGACGGAATCGACCTTGATCTGCGGATCGTAGGGAATGAAATCCTTCCACTGCTCTTTGCCGGGCGAACCCAGAGGCGCCTCCACTATTTTGAAATTTTTCGCGTTTTCATTAGTGACTATGAAAAGGCGGTCGCCGTGATGTTCAACATTGTAAAGCAAGTCATTTTCGCGAGGTCGGATGAGGGTTAGTTCGGCGTCGGGTTTATCTGCATCCAGAAAGCGTACCTCGCTGGAGAGTTCGCTCTCTACCGCGATGAAGATCAGTTTCTTGCTGCGTGATTTCGAAATCTCGAGAAAAAAGCGTTCATCATTCTCCTGGTAAATCGTCGGATCCTGAGTCGTGCTGGTTCCCAGGATATGTTTCAAAGCTCTGAATGGGCGTTGTGCACTATCAAGCTGATCGTAAAAGAAAGTCTTGTTGTCATTTGCCCAGGCAAAAGATGAGCCGCTGTTTCGAATTTCATCGGGGAGCAGTTGGCCCGATTCCAGAACTTTAATTCGGATCACATATCTTTCGTCCCCCTTCGTATCAGACGAATAGGCAAGAAGTTTGTGGTCCGGGCTGACACTTAAGAGCCCAATCCGAAAAAATTTCAACCCTTGAGCCAACACGTTTTCGTCCAGAAGGATCTCTTCTTTCGCATCAAGGTTGCCCTTCTTTCGGCAATAGATCGCATACTGTTTTCCGGTCTCTGTCCTCGTGTAATAGAAGTATTCGCCGATGCGTTCCGGAACCGAGCGATCCTCCTCCTTAATCCGTGCCCGCATTTCCTTGTAAAGAGCTTCCTCAAAATCGCGGGAATGTTTGAGAGTTTTTTCGGTGTATCGGTTCTCTGCCTCAAGGTATTTCAGTACGTCGGAACTCCGTTTGTCGCGAAGCCAGAAAAATGGGTCGTTTCGTGTGTGACCCAGCTCTCGGATTTCATGTGGCTTTTCCGGCGCCTGAGGAGGATTGGCGTCCGCGACCATCGGAGTGAATGCGCGAACCAGACTCGCAAGAAAAAAGGAGCAGAAACGCATAGGCAGAAGTCCTCGCCGAGACGGTTCATATTTGCAAGTCCGGCTGGGGAGAGGAAATGATTTCGCTCGCTGCAAACGCGCCACGAGAGCCCGTGCGAATCGCAGAAAAGTTGCAAAATCTTTCGCTGCGCCCTTCGGATGAATCGGTCTGGAGGGCTGCGCTCCGTCGCAGGCGCGATCTACGAAGGCTGCATCGTTCAGCGCGATGCAGAGGGACCGGTGCCCTTGTATCTCAGGGGAATTCAGCTTCGGGCCGCGAGGCACCGTCGAGTGTTTCGCACTAGACCGGTCAGCCGGGCGCGAAAGGTTTCGATTGACGTTCACTGTTCTGGAGATATAGCGTTCCCACCGCAAATTCTGGTGAGGTGGCTGAGCGGTCGAAAGCGGCGCTTTGCTAAAGCGTTGTACTCCTAAAGAGTACCGAGGGTTCGAATCCCTCCCTCACCGGTCGTTTTCCCCTAGGAAGCGGTTCTATGGGCGGTCGTCATCTCTAACGGTGAGTTTCCCTATCGTGCAAGGTCGCGCAGAAAAACGCACAAAATCATATTCTTTTTGTGAAGTACTCGTGAAGCGAGTTATTGCTGGCTGGGGCTGTTTCTCGGGCTTGACCGTCGACGTATACTGGAGCCAATGCGCGATGGAATCTACAAAGTCGATTTCAGATCGGGAAGGCCGGAGGGCAATGGAATCGCCATGATCAGTAACGGTGTCTTCAGAGGCCTTGACCAAACGCACGTGTACTGCAGAGAGTTCACCGCAAGGCAAGGTAGGGTTAATATCCGCGTTCAGACCTCTCAATATTCGACTCCAGTGCAGGGCCCGGCGCACATGCCGACCGCTGCCTCCGGTGCAAGAGCTCCGCTTAGACTAGCTGGCAGAGAAACTGAGGACGGGTTCGAGCTTTCTGGGGAATCGGAAGCAAGTTCTGGAGGTCGGTATGAGTTCGAGGGGAAGTGGATCGCAGAACTTTAGATCTTCCCGGGTGTCATCGAAGTTGTGAAAAGCAAAAGGCGCCGCAGCTTTTCACAATGGGTTTGTGGCTATACGCAATGCCTGATCGTGAATCATTGGACGCTTAGCTGAATTCTCGTCAATTCTCCTTATGGCCAAAGTGTATATCCGGTTTCTTGCAGAGGACTTCTCGTTAGATTGCGCCCCCATCAAAATCGAATCCGACGTCATTCCCCGAGTCGATGAGATAATCAATGCCGCTAAGTTTTTGAAAAAGCCTCACGACGCTTCGCCGTACTACATCGTCGAGAGCGTTATTTACGAGTTTACGAAAAATGGATTTGTGCCTCATGTAACAGGTCGTACTTGGAATAGAGGTATTCGCTCAGAATTGCTCCAAGACCGCGGCTGGCTTCCACCGGGCAAGGCTACGAAGCTCAGCCATGACGAGGCTGATGACAATCTAACCGATGCCCCTCCGAAGCGATCCAAGCCTCGCGTGAGGTCGTAGCTATGCGGTGTCATGCCCTATGCGGACTATCGCAAAAATACCTCGCATGCTGCCGCAGATAAGGCCTCGCCAGACGGCAAACCGATGAACGGCCTCCTCTTGAACATCCTGTCAGGAACTAAAGAATTGATCACTTTGTCCGAGCTGAGCTTCCTGGCGTTGCTGGGATGCAGCTGGCCGGACTTTGTTCGCTATCTTGAGCGAAGGTTTAAGCCCGGCATGAGCTGGGAGAACTTCGGTGAATGGACCATTGACCACACATTCCCGATCCGCGCCTTCAATCTGAAACGACATGAAGACCGGGCTATGGTCTGCCATTTTTCGAATCTCGCTCCGATGAGGGCAGGCGAAAACCGCCGAAAGAACGGATCATTTTCGAAGGTTGAGTTGAGTCTCTACAAGACAATCTGGCGATTGAATTACGGTCTTCGTAGCCGGCAACTTGAATTCAATAATTGCCCGTTTTAGAGCGCGATGCTTCACCGCCGCCGGCGTTCCACACTGGGGGGATAAAGAAACATCCGGCGACGGCTTGCTCTTCCACCCTTATGCTCGGATGCATCAGCGATTCCTTTAACGAAATCGATAGTGATGGTGCAGACGGTCGTCCGATACAAGGACCTTCAGACGAGCGCAAATCGCTCAGGGTAACAACGCTGCGCGTCACAGCAACCGCCAGGGAAAGGACCTTTTGGCATCCCCGTCTGCTGTCCTTGTATCGAGTTCGAGCCAGACGCCCGTCCTGATCAACCACGTGAAAGCTTAAACGGCCATTTAGCAGGTAAGAATATATATGAGGGCCCCGCGCACGGTATAGGCAACCTTGTGTCGGTACGAAAAACCTATCGCGGGCAGGAAGGTGTTGGTGCCGTTGATGATCTCGCGCACGGCGTACTTCACGTCCCAATAGAACGGGCGACAAAGGTTCGGGTGTTTGAAAAAATATCGAGCGCACAATGCACCGTTGGCGATCATGTAGGTGCGCATTAGCTTGCGCCCAGCATCGGGGGTTTTTCTACCGTGGTGGTGAAAGACGGTCATGTCGGGGACGTATTCAAGTGTCGCGCGATGGAGATAGGCGCGAAAAATGAAATCGGTATCTTCACCAGCGAAACGTGAACCGGGGCCGAATTGCTCGTCGAACGGTCCCACACGTTCTATCAGCGCACGGCGCATGGTTATGTTGCAGCCGTTGATCTTGCCCAGAAAATTCTCACGCCGGGCCGAGTTAATAGAGCGGCTCCAACGTATTCGAGTCGGGCTGGTGTTGATCGTAAGCGGTAGGTCGGTTGGGTCGCCAAGCTCGATGCGCCCGCATCGCAAGACGAGCTCGGTGTCCGAAGCATCATAACGCAATAGGTCGTTCACATATTCAGGATGCAATCGGCAATCGTCGTCGGTGAAGGCCAGTAGGCCGCCTTCGGCTGCGACGAGCGCACGATTTAACGCTCGGGACTTACCGACGCGTGGCTCCAATAGCGACTTCGCGGGGACACGGCTCCCGGCCACCCATGCGCTGACAATCTGAGCCGTGTTGTCCGTAGAGCCGTTATCGACGACGACGATCTCCGCATCGATCAGCCCTGCATTGGCGATAGCCGCGGCTATGGAATCCAGACAAGGGCGGATAGCGTGGGCACGGTTTCTGGTGGCGACGATTACGGAAAGCTTCACGCTCTTTTATATAACGGTTTTCGGGAGATCCGACTTTACAGGAATATTAGCCCGAGGATGGATGGCGTGTGGCGGTTTCTGCCGCGCCCTCCACATCAGCTACATTCTTCAACGTTTCTTATGAGCGGCCATAAATATGCTCGGCTCCTCGTAGGCGTCGAGTCCTTGTTCGGCCCGTTTCTTTAGAAGCTCACATCCTTGCTCGAAAAGTTCCGGCGATGGTCGTTTACTAAACGGATCATTCTGACTGTTTCGGCTTGCGCTCCTTCCGGGCATGGCTCTTTAGAAACGCTGCCAGCTCGAGCGCTTGATCTGCGGTCGGCGACTTCTTTGGATTGGGAGAAAACCAAGCAGAGATCGCTTGCCGCGATACGCCCAAGAGACGCGCTAATTCGCTTCGCCTACCGTATTCGGCGTCACACCAAGCCCGGGCTTCAGCCAGCAACATCTTGAGCCGCTGAGACATACGGGGTTGATAACAAGTTTCGGTCACAGATTCCATAATTTGATTCTTTTTTCTTGTTGCAGTGTTACCTTATAGATGGCAAAAGTGGTATCCATTGGATGATACTTGTAAATCATGAAAGCATCAACTTCCATCGAAAAGAGCTTCATCGGGGGCGCACAATGAATCCCGGGATTATCCGCGCCTATCGCCAACTCCTTCAAACCCAGCTGGGCAGTGCCAACCGAATTGACGCTATCGCGATAAAAAGTGCGCAAGGCAGTCTGTCCAAATGAGGAGCGCTCACCATGGACGCCTTTGAGCAGATCGGCTCACAATGGCCTGGCATCGGAGAGCGCGTTGTCGAGAGGCTGACTGCCGACGAATCGACACAAAGGCGCACGCTTTGCGCGATGAGATATCCAAGGAGGAGGCTCGAGCCATCCTGCTCTTATGCTCGAGAGCGGCACGCGAATGCGGCTTAAGGCTCGCGCTCTCCAAGGATGAGCAGGATCTAATGGCACGCAAGTTCGATCTAGGTGCCAGATGAGTTCGAAACCAAATAGGAAAGACTATAAAGCGATATGGACGCCTTTGAGAAACTGTACGCTATCGCTACCGGTCCCGGCGACGTCTTAGCCAAGACACGCGCCATCATCGGCCAGGATCAGCTTGCATTGGCGTTGGCCAAACTCGCCCTTCAAGGGACGACCATGATCGTCAGCCCGACAGAAGCGGGCAAGGTTTTGGAGATGCCGAAGTCTACCGCGGCAAACCGCATTGACGCAATTGGGTTGAAAGAGGCGTCAAGTGGACAACGCGGGCGTTAGGCCGGTCTCCTTTACCGGCTTGCCGACGTAGCTCGTAACAGCGCGTTTAAGCCCCTTTTCCGCTATAATGATCCTCGGACACCGCAACACCCGCCACGTAACACAACCGGCAGCGCTCAGTAGCCCCTGTCCCGCGGTCGCTCACTCTTCGCCTTGCGCTGTATCTGCTTCTTGGATGTCGACGCGCGAGCTGTCGATGTCCTTCGCGCCGCCATTTCGTTGTAAGCGCCGTTCAACGTACCCTCGGCCGAGGCACCGTTGTCGCCGATGATGTAGTAAAAAGAGCGCAAAAGGGACAGGTCAGATATCAAGGTTCCGGATCCACGGATCTTTTATTCAATGAAGGCTTGGTGCTCGGCCTAAACCAGCACTTCGGCGAGTATACAATTTCGGTTAACGCATCACCTTGAGTCCGATTTCGCTGTCCCGGCGCATCGGCTGCTCACTCTGGTACGATCTGCCATGGAACGGTAACTGGGACGTTGCCGGAATCGGCGCGAGCAGCGAATGCAGCGCGGGGGGACCGGTGTCGGTCGTCGACTACGTGCTCTTCGGCGACGGTAACAACCACGGCAAACTGGTGCCGATCGACGCGAACGGAAAACTCTTGTATTCGAGCGCGCGTGACGTGACTCCGCCGGCGAACGTGCCTTCGGGATCGTTCGGGATAGCGTCGTTTGCCGGCGCTCCGCCCCAGGCCGCGGGGTCGATCTGCCCGTCGACGCTCTTCTGACGCGCCAACGCCGGGTGGGTAGCCAAACGGGATTGCACCCTCAGGCCCTTCCAGAACCGACCGTGAACCTCTCGATTCAGTCGGCTCCCATCATTCAAGCCGGGGAAGGTGGCTCCGAACGTCCAACACGCCATCTCCCACTGATGCCAGCCCCTGTCCGTTCGCCGAAGCTTGTACCCGGACTCTATCAATCGTTGTGCAAGCAGCGTATGAAAATATTCCTGGAAATAGCCTTTATCCGCGCGTTGAAAGCCAAGAAGAGGTAACGGTCGCTCCAGGGCCGCGACTGGCCCATGATCACTAATGCTAGCGTCATTGCAAACATAGAAATAACCCCAATAGCAAAATTGCTAAATAAAATAGGCCTCACTAGCTGGGCCGCCGGCCGAGAATAACTTCATGCAGCCTGGCATGAAGTCGAGCAACCGCTCGACGCTGTCCAGCGATCCGGTTTCGCCGGCGGATTGTTTGAGCGTCGGGTTCACTCATTTTTAGCGGGCATTTCACTGGCAAGTTTTGATGTCTGTATTCGAAGTCTTCGCTATTGGCGTCTCTAAGAACCTCCGCCAGTTGAACGAGCTCGAACCGGAGAAACTCTCGTCGTTTTTGAACGAGCGTCTCCGAGGTCTTTGGTCAAATGAAACGTTCACTCGCAATTCCGGTGCTGGCGTTCGAGGAACTACGAGACTAGCGAATCTACTTCCCCTTGCAGAAACTTTCTTCCGCCCCTGATGAAGGTTCGTTCGGTAACAGAACTTCAAGAGCTGCTCGATTCTGAGTTTGCCTGGCGGATTAAGGAGTTGTCTTTGATCAAGGGAACAATTCATCAGGCGGATGGACCAGCGCAGAAGGCCTTCCTTAGGGCAGGCATCCCTATCCTCTACGCACATTGGGAAGGCTTCGTAAAAATAGCATCAACGGCATACATCGATTTCGTAAATCGCCAAAAACTCAGACACGAAGAGCTCTCTCCTTGTTTTGTGGCGATGGCGGCGCGGAGACACTTGGAGAATTTTGGCCAGGCCAAAAAGGCGCGCATACACATCGAAGTCGTCAAATTTTTTCTCGATAATCTCACGGAACGAGCATCGCTAGGTGATTTTTCGGGCCTTCAAACCAAGTCGAACCTAAATGCTGAAGTTTTTGAGAACATCGCTTGTGCTATAGGTGTGAACCCCGTCAACTATGAGGCAAAATTTAAATTCTTGGATGAAAGCTTGCTGCGCCGACGGAATGAGGCTCACGGCGCCTATCTGGACATAGATAAAGATTCCTTTGATGACCTGCTGCAGGAGGTCCTAACCCTGCTGCGACAATACAAAACTGACATAGAAAACTGTGCGACGCTCTGAAGTTATCGTCGGGATCCTGCTAACCTATGAGATCTCCAGCACTCGTAATGTTTCTCGATCGCTTCAAAGGGGCAGCGCTGCTCTAATATCGTTCCAGACGGGCCTCGGATTTAGGGATTCGCCCCACTGGTAGGGTGAACGCTTCGGAAAGAGGCTGTAAGAGGCGTAAATAGAGCTTGACACGTTGAGCGGCTTTTCTCAGCCTAAAAACGCTACTTTCTTGCCCCCTAACTCGAACCCTCTTCCCTGCATGAATAAATCCGCGCTACCTGAAAATCTTGGAAGAAACACGAAGCTTCTCTTTTCCCGATCGACTTGGTTCCCAGCGCTTTTACGTTGGGCGTTGTTACTTGCTGTCTTGATTGTTCCCCAGGCGGTGAGGGCGACTCCTGCTCCTACTCCGAATTCCAGCCCTGCGCAGTGGCACGCTACCGTGGGAGCTCAGAGCGCTGACATGGGACATCAGGCGCTGGCGTTTCTTCCTAATGAGATCTGGATTCACGCCGGCGACAGTATTACTTGGCGATGGGACGTGGACGAGATCCATACCGTGACCTTCCTGCCTGCCACTTTGCCCCGGCCAGATTTCACAACGGGACCGTTTTCACCCAGCCCAGCCACTTTTGACGGCTCAACGGAGGTGACCACTCCTCCTCTCGTTAAGCCAGCCACCTACACCGTAATGTTCCCGAGCGCCGGAAACTTCATGCTGGTGTGCCTGGTCCATGAAAGAATGACCGGGGCCGTTCACGTCCTCGATCTTTCCCAACTGCTTCCGCACGATCAGGATTTCTATGACCGGCAGGCCGCCGATCAGCGGCGGGATTTACTCTCAGATCGCGATGGCCACCTCGAAGAGGCCTGTCGGCAACATGGCGACCTGGGAGAACACCACCACTCAATCGATGCACATCTGGTTACCGTTGGTGTTGGAGAAATCTCGGCCACGGCGGGAGGATCTCAGACACTGTCGGTGGTGCGCTTCATAGACGACAAGATTGTGATTCATGCCGGGCAGACTGTGGAGTGGAACAATCATGACCCGGTGACACCTCATACCGTCACCTTCGGGATCGCACCAGCAGACCCGGTTCCTCCTTCCGGCAACTTAAATAAAGACCCAGACGCGGATGGGGCGCTGCATGGTACAATCTCTTCCAATGCAGACAGTGTTCACTCAGGCCTCATCGTTGCGCCGCCGCAGGAGCGACTTGGTGTACCGGAGTCACCCCCGGTGCCAGCCCTGGGCGTTACGCGGTTCCGCGTAACCTTTACGAATGCGGGGACTTTTCCTTACATTTGCGCACTTCATGATAATCTGGGCATGAAGGGGACAGTGATGGTCCTTCCTTGATGGCGAGGCCCCAGGCGCTTTAAAAGAGTGCTAACGGGAAAAGGGCTTAAAGTAGGAGTATCTACTTTAAGCCATGCCATACAAAATCTCCTGGTGACCTACCGCGGTGGTTCCGGGTGCGGTGATGGCTTTGGACTAAGCGGAGGTCCGCCCTTCGGATGCTTCGGGCGATCGGGACCTGGTAGTGGTTTTGATGGCACGTTTTAACCTTTCCTCACGCCCTGACTGGTTCGGATAACGATCCGAGCACGTTGACGTTCGTGACGGACGCCTTGGGCTGAGGTATCCTCGGCGCTTCAACGGCTGCGATTAAAAGCTCGAGGCCTTCCGCCTCCAAGAGCGGCTTTAACTCTGACCAGTGTTCGTCCAGGTGCCGAACCGCGCCGATCGTGAAAGAGTCATCATGCTGCAATTTAAAGCCAAGCTGAGTCACACCCTTGGATCCGTAGTAAAAGACGGAGGCGACGTTTGAGTGCCGAAGCCGAGCGGCTGCGCGTACTTCGCGCAGAAAACGTTCCCGCACTTCGGGGTGAGCCGCAATTTCTGAAAAAGCTCCTGCGACGTTCGTCCACCGCGACGTTAGAGAGGGCGATCGAATCCCCGTCGGACTCTTGGAGATTGAGGTGATCACGACACCAGGTCATTCGCCCGACAGCATCTTTCTATGTCTGTTCGAATCCGGCATTCCAGTTGCTTTGTTTTCCGGCGACACGCTTTTTGCCGGTGACGTAGGTAGACCGGATCTGCGCGATCGGGAAATTGGCTCGCATGAGCTCGCCGCAATGCTCTATAGTTCGCTCTTCGACAAGCTGCTGAAGCTTCCGGCCGACGCTGGGCGCTGCAATTGAAAGATCGGGACCAGTTTGTGGAAGCCATGGTTGCAAACTTGCCTGACCGGCCGCCCTACTTCAGCCGATCGGTAACGATCAATTTGCGTGCCGCACGATTTTCATCGGATTGCCCTGCGGCCGCTCATCTGCGACTTCCATCCGCCTTGGACTCAAAAGCGTTTCGGCTTAATCATCATCGTCGTGGTGCCAATGATGGTGATGGCGCCAATGCCCGTACCGGTACGGATTATCGTAGTAATAATATTGGCGATAGTAGTGCGGATAATAGCCCCCGTAATACACCGGATAAGGGGCGCAATAAGCGGGTCCGACAGATATACCAAAATAACCCTCAGCCTTCGCCTTTTGGGGTATGAAAGCCACGAGCCCGAGCGCTAACAAGATGAGGAGAAGATATTTTTTCATAAAATCAGTTGCGAATTCTTCGACGTAGCCAGAAGCGTGCCTATCCGGTCTCCTGTTTCGGTTGGCCAAGAAAGGGAAGCCCTCACTCGTCAGTGAGTTTAAATCGCTCCGATTGAAACCGCACTCCGGCCTTGAGAACAGGAGAAGCCTTGCAGATTGCGGCCCTCGCGATTGCACATTGCGCGACTGCTAACCCAATACTACGCAACGGTGATGCGTCTGGTTTGGCGGGACGGATCGTCGACCGGAAAAAGCCGGCTTTGGGTGAGCCAGCATCCCCGTCTGGTTGTTGGCAGGCTTCTGTGCCGGTGCTCGCCGGCGTGGAAAGAGGAACTGCGAAGCGTCGCTCGCGTTTCGCGACCGATCATTTGGCCAGCAAGCTCGGCAGCCAACACCAAGGCCATATCGACTCCCCCGGACACGTCTGCTGCGGTGATCACTTTGCCTGCTTCGACTGCGGATTTCCAACATTATTCCGAGCGTTTGCATGCCATCAAAACTCGGTCGATGATTTCGGTTGGGTTGCCGTCTTGAAAATGTTGTCCGAAAAACCGCTCAAAATTCCGCTATTTTCAATGGCTAGCGGACGCGATGACGTTGATGAACTTTTGGGAATTTCCATCGACCAACTCACTAAACAGGTGCCTTTCCGAAAGATTCCGCATCGGCATGATTTTTACCATTTGTTTTGGATTGAATCAGGCAATGGTACCTTCATGAGCGACGGCCGAAGTTACCCGGTCACTCGCGGCAGCCTGATTTTCGTCCCGCCGGGCCAGGTTCACGCCTGGAAATGGAACGATACGTTGAGTGGTTATGTTTTATGCTTTGAACCGGCGTTGCTCTTCAGTGGAGATAACCGACCTTACCGCCTGCTTCACAATCTGGCGCAATTTAGCACGACGACGAAAGACCGAGCCACTTTTCAAATCGCCGGTTCGACCTACCCGATTCTCCGGGCCGCATTCGAAGACTTGGCCAGCGAATCCAGTGGAAGTGCGGAATTTCGTTGCGACATGTTACGTTCTCAGGTTACCGCGCT
>DASZHC010000134.1:0-2800 GCA_035938215.1 Chthoniobacterales bacterium | reverse complement strand
GGAATGTGAACTCGAAAGACGGACCCTTCGCCGACTTTGCTTGCGACTGAAATCTTCCCCTGATGAGCTTCGACGATCCAATTTACAACGGATAAGCCGAGCCCAGTTCCGCCCGACTCCCGCGAACGCGACTCGTCGGCTCGATAAAACCTTTTCGAAAATGTGAGGAAGATCTGTCGTTGAAATCCTCACTCCTGTGTTACGAATCTCTGTCACAGATACTCCACCATCTTTGAACGTCATGCAGGACGTTGCCGAGCGTAGTGCCGCATCACTTTCAGCCACCGCTTGGCGTTACTGCGATTTGATCTCGGAAAGATGCGCCGTCGTATGGAGTCACAAAAAGAAGATTTCCTGGTACAAGCCGTCCGGTGAGTTTGGATTTTTCTTGAAGCGTGGAAAGGAAATTGAAAAGGGAACGCAGGCGTATGAATGCTTCGCTGGAACTCGAATCCACTCGAAACCTGAACCTGTTGGTGCGGATTTGTGGTTGGATGAACGGGTCATTAAAGAGGATTCGCTGATCTGGGGCCATTCCATCGGCCTCCCTTTTTACGATAGCGTCCTCTCGCTATTGTGGATCAAAGAAAGAATAGACAGGTATTCCGAATACGACGAGCCTGCCACGGAAGAATTAGACCCTTATCACTTCGATGCAGTCCGAGTTAGACGAAGAAGAGTGCAGGCCAGTTGGTTTCACTTGGCTGCGAGTGCGGGTAGAAACTGCCGTAGCTAAGCCGGTCCGCGACTGACGCAGCTCCCAAACTTCTCTCTCCTAGAAAATTTGCCCCGGTTACGCTTGTTGGCGTAACGCCAAGAGGCGTAATCAATTCGTGCCTCTTCTTCTTATCCAGTGAGCAAATAAGGGGTCAATAAAGAAATAATTGCCCTTGTACAGGCCGAGAATGTCCTTTGAACCAAGCGACTGAAGCGCCTTTTGAACGGTGGATGCTGCTCCGAGGCGGAACTCCTCTCGGACACTCTGAGAATAAATTTCGGCAGCTCCCCGATTAGCAACTGCCTGTAAAGTTGCACGCTGCCGGGCCGAAAGTCGTTCCCAATCCGCTTCGTAGTAAGTGGATTGGCTCGTCACAAGGCTCTCGATAACAAGAATTACGTCAGAGGCTGCAAGCTGCCGTTTGTTCTTGAATTCGGCGTAAT
This sequence comes from Chthoniobacterales bacterium, assembly GCA_035938215.1. Taxonomy (GTDB): domain Bacteria; phylum Verrucomicrobiota; class Verrucomicrobiia; order Chthoniobacterales; family JAFAMB01; genus DASZHC01. Next base: position 1,639 of record DASZHC010000134.1, on the reverse strand, counting down.
CCCACAGTTCATGCGCCACACGCTGTACGTCATACGGAATTAGGTCGGCAGAGTTCAACAGAAGGTCCACGGCCTCTGGTTCGATGGTTCGGCCCCTCTTGCGGAAGTGGCCGGCAATAAAATCCTTCCAGTTTGCCGAGGAGATTTTGTCTAGGAACATCTTGGGACCAGCTTTATGAAATGGCCGTTGTGCGGAAAGCATCTCTTCCATCAGAGTCGGTTGCGATCCCGCGAAAACATATCCGACCTGTCTCTGCTTCTGGGCTTCGTTCCGTATTGCGCTTTCAACGGAACTTCCATCAAATTGCGAAATCTGCTGAAATTCGTCGAGACAAATAGCCATGCGAAAGCCGGCATTTTGGCTCAACTCACCTGGCAGCGCAAAAACCTCGGGAGCAAGGAGCGCAGGATTGGACTCCGCGCCTTTGAACGATAAGCTAATCTCGCCAGTGGTTAGATCAACTTTCGCTTCGGGCTTGACTCGCTGAACAAAGCGCCTCACTAGATCTTTCACCCGCTCCCAAGAGCCGCCCGCCCGCAGCACCTTCTCCGCAAATTTTTCCAAGAACTGAGCGTAGCTGGAGTAGCTGCTAACCGTCAAATTGACTGTGTGAATATGCTTCTTCTGTAATTTAAGTAGGGCTAGCGAAACCAGTGAGCTTTTTCCGAAGCGTCGCGGAGACAACAGAAATACTTTTTGACCATCGGCCAAGTCCCTCACGAGCTGCGCGAGCTCTTCAGTTCGATTGACGAAATTCAGATCGTCTATGACTTCGCCAAAAACGAAGGGATTTTCTTGGGGTGCCATATTACGCTGATTAGCGTAACGCTAAATGGCGTAATAGGCAAGAGGCGAGATTCTGTGTGGTTACGCCGAGTGGCGTACCGCCAAATGGCGTAACGCAAAACATACCATCGGATCGATGATTCACCGCGATGCGTCTACTCGCCAACATGGTTAGAGTGGAATAATTGCCCTTTGCCTATGGGAGAAACATGGCTGACAAGTATGCGAGCTTTCAGGAACTTGAGAGAACTGAGCGCCGTGCAATCTACCGTGTGCTATCTCGCCCGCGCAAGGCGAGAATTGCCATCATCGCACCTCATGGAGGGAAGATCGAACCGGGCACTTCCGAGATCGCACGGAAGATTGCAGGGGCGGATTTTTCCTTCTACGCCTTCGAAGGAAGAAAGAAGCAGCACAATAAATCGCTACACATCACCAGCACGCGGTTTGACGAGCCGATTTGTCTCGCGCTGATTGGGGCGCAGACTGCATAGTTACCATTCATGGGGAAAACAGCAACGAGAAAGTTGTGTTTCTTGGCGGTCGGGATGAAGTGAAAGTAAGGCGATTGGGTGAAATGCTCAAGCAGCGCGGATTTTGCGTGAGAGCACATAAAAGTCCTCGGCTTCAGGGGACCAGTCTTGCAAACATTTGCAATCGAGGTAGAGCACAAGCGGGCGTTCAAATTGAGTCGACTAATGATCTGAGGCGATCGTTCTTTCGATCATTATCCTCAAAGGGACGGAAAAACTACGAAAAGGATGCTTGGGGAATTCGTGAGGGCGGTCAGAGACGCTCTGCACGAATTGCCGGTCAGCAAAATTGTGACGCCGGTGTGACGCAAAACCTGCC
>DASZHC010000133.1:0-20554 GCA_035938215.1 Chthoniobacterales bacterium | reverse complement strand
AGGCGCGTTGGCCGTCACAAAGCAAGGGGCGGCAGAAGGATTAGAAAGCTGGGAACAAGCGATGGATCTACTCAAACGGCAAACCGGGAGCCGCATTTAAACACCAAAGTCAAAGGTCGTCTCTCGTCGTCGTCCGTAGTTCTCGAGAATCTCGCTGTCTCAGGTTCAAACGAACCGCACAAAACGAATTGGATTTTGCACATCCCGTAGCGGAAAATTTCGCCTATGCCGCAGATGAGTGCTGGGCTTTTGATGTACCGGGAGTCCGGGAGTGGCCTTGAGGTTTTTCTTGTGCATCCCGGTGGGCCGTTCTGGGCCAGGAAGGATAACGGAGCCTGGTCGATCCCGAAGGGAATCATAGCCGAAGGAGAAGACAAGCTGGAGGCCGCCAAACGCGAGTTCGCCGAAGAAACTTCGATCAGTCCCTCTGAACCATTTATTTACTTGGGCGAAGTCCGGCAAAAATCAGGCAAGGTCGTTTATGCATGGGCCTTTGAGCGAAACGGTGATCCGCCACAAATAAAGAGCAACATGTTTAAGATAGAATGGCCACCCAGGTCTGGACAAATGAGCGAGTTTCCAGAGATCGACCAGGGCAGATTTTTTTCCCTCCCTGAAGCGCACCAAAAGATCAATGAACATCAAGCGGAGTTTCTAAACCGGCTAGCCTGGAAATATCACGAGCCAGAGCGCTCGTGAGATTTCCAGGCTCAAGGTTCGGGATTCAACCGGCAGACCGTGGTCCAAATTCGTTCGCCAAACACCTGCTGAAACGCTGTCCTAAGAAGCTCTCCTTCGGATTGGCTTCGCGCAACGGCAAAAATCGTGGAACCTGATCCTGACATGAGAGACAGCATTGTATCTGGCTGCATTGCGAGCCAATCTCTCATTACAGGCAGCAGCAAATATTTGAGAAATACCGCAGGCTCAAGATCGTTGCGTACTCCTCCCCACGGAGTGCTTACTTCCCGACCTCTCCTTTGAAAGCTCGTCAAAGCTGCGTATGCGCGAAAGGCTCCCGCAGTGGACACCCCAAAACCTGGTTTGGCCAGTAAGGTCCAGAGCCCGCGTGGGAACTCGCGCGGCTCCATGATTTCGCCCCGGGACGTACACCAGCTCGATTGAGCATGAATAAAGAAAGGGACATCGGATCCGAGTTCCGCTGCGAGGCCGTACAGTTCCGGCGAAGTCAACGGGGATCCGTGCAATTGATTGAGCAGCAGCAGTGTCGCTGCCGCATCCGAGCTTCCTCCTCCCAGGCCGGCCCCGATGGGGATCTTCTTTTCAAGCTGGATATTATAATGCGCATCAATCGCTGCGGCCCGATTAAAAAGCTCCGCAGCTCGTATCACAAGGTTTGACGAATCACCCTTCAACTCGGGTGTATTCGGCCAAAACGATTGTTCCTGCTCCACGCGGATTTCAATCGTGTCGTAGAGTCCCACGGGAAGCATCCAGGTAGCGAGATCATGATATCCATCGGATCTTTTCCCAACAATCTCTAACGTGAGATTGATCTTTGCCGGGGTGAGAATCCTCATGCATCATCATCCTGTGCAAGGTTCGATCGCTGCAAAGGATAAAATCATTGTGCCTCTTGACGTCCCTACGCGGGAGGCGTCCCGCAGCCTTATCAACCGGGTAGGCGGAACGATCGGCTTTTTCAAGGTCGGCAGCCAGCTATTTACGGCGACGGGTCCGGCGATCATCGAAGGCATTAAGGCATCAGGTTCAAAAGTTTTTCTCGACCTGAAATTTCATGATATACCGAACACGGTACGTAGGGCAGTAGAATCCGCTTGCGCACTGGGTGTTGACATGCTTACGGTTCACTTGTCCGGCGGACGGGCAATGTGCGAAGCGGCAGTCGTTGGGAAAGGCTTGGCAAAAACCCTGATCCTGGGCGTTACGGTCCTGACAAGTCTGAATGACGAATCTATCGCAGAAGTCGGTTTTAAGACTTCGGTTCAGGGCCAGGTGCTACTCCTTGCCGACCTTGCCAAAGACGTTGGCATCACCGGTCTGGTCGCGAGCCCGTTGGAACTGGCCGCGATACGGAATCGCTTCGGCGCCCTGTTCGTCACAGTGGTCCCGGGTATCCGTCCCAAGTGGTCAGAGACGGATGACCAGACACGCACAATGACACCGCGCGAAGCATTAAGGGCAGGCGCGGACTACCTGGTGATCGGGCGTCCGATCACGGCTGCGCCGGATCCTCTGGAGGCAGCGAAGAGGATAGTCGATGAGCTGGAGTCGCTAACGCCGTAGGGTCCTGTCCCCGAAATAGCATGTCTTTCGCCGCATTTCCTCTTTCGTCGGTTCTCAGATCGAGATCAAACCGGAGTTCCGTGCTGCTCATCCCCCACTCTTCAATAAGCTTTTCATCGGATTGCATGAACCCGACTGATTGATAGATCGAAATGGCTCGATCCAGACCCGCGATCGTCCAGAGGTAGATTCGCCCGAATCCGCCCGAAGCGGAATAACGCACGGCTTCCTCCACCAGCCAACGCCCCAAACCAATTCCGCGAACTGATTTAGAGACAAAAAGCAAACGAAGCTGCGCTTGGTTCTCCGGTCGCTCGACAACCAGGACTGAGCCGACCACTTCACCGCCTTTTCTGGCTATCCATCCAAACGAGCGGTCCTTGTGCGGGTTCAGAATGAATTCGGCCGCAATTTTCGCGCAATACGCTTCATGTATCGCATTAAAGCCGTAGTCTTGAAAATTTTGGACCCCGTGTAGATGGATCAACAAACCCAGATCTCCCGGCTCCCATTTATCGTCAATAGTGATTCCCGCATGTCTGATCTTTTCCGGTAAACTCGCGTTTGGCTGCATGTTTCGAGGCTCAAAAAAGGCTACATGATCAGCAAACTTGTCGGGACCCACTTTTTCGAAGAGACTGTAGTTTGCCAGGAAAACGCACGAGTCAACCGATCAGTAAATCTTGCCAACCGGTGGCAAAAGAATCAGGTGACGGAAGCGAATCCAGCACCGATGATTCGACGGACGCCTGGTTTCATCCGATCGAGAACCTCAACATTATTGGAAATCTTTGCCTCGTGAATTAATCCAACGATGTAAAAATGGATTTCCTGGGCAAGGGATCTGGCGTCCTGGGTGGGAATTTCTCGCAACTCCATCGCATCTCGCAGCGTCGATTCCAGGTAACGACATTTGCGTTCACTGATCTGCTGCGCCATCCGGCGAATCGCCTCGTCCTGATTGCTCAATTCGCTCCCGAGCGAGGCAAAGGGACATCCAGGCACCCGGCCGTTCGCCCGAAAATGCTGAATCTGATTCTGGCGAATGTGATCAAAATAAGACTCCAGTCTTTCCAGAGGGGCGATTTGCGCCGAGAATATTCCATCCAAGCTAATTCTACTTTGCTCCCAATGATATTCGTAAGCGGCGACGGTCAGCTCAGATTTTGATCTGAAAAAGTGATAGAAGCTTCCCTTCTTGACATGCGAATGTTCGCAAATCTGGTCCACTCCGACCGAGCCGTAACTCTGGTGCCAGATGAGTTCATGAGCCGTCTGCAACAGCCTGAGTTTGGATTCACACACCCTCATCAACCCTTTCAACATATGAACCGATCGGTCAACTTTCAACAGCGATTTTTGCAACCGTGCGCGCGATGCGCGAAACTCCTGAGGAATTGAAAAGCTTTACCCTATGATCGGCAGCTTCGTACTGTGTGCTTTAATCGGCTATTATCTCTTGGACTCCCTGGCCAAGATCCTCAACCTGCGTAATCTAAGGAGCGAAGTACCGAGTGAATTTGCGGATATCTACGATCAATTTCGTTATCGGCGGTCGCAGGAGTACACAAAAACAAATACAAGGTTCGAACTTGTCCAGACCACTTGCTCTCTGACGGCTCTGCTGATTTTTTGGTTTTCTGGCGGGTTCGAGTCCTTGGATCGGTGGGTGCGGGCATTCGACTTTACGAGCACCATTGCCGGCATGGTCTACGTCAGCCTCCTTTGCGTTGCTCGCGAAGCAATTTCATTGCCCTTTGAGATTTATCACACGTTCGTGATCGAGCAGCGCTTTGGCTTTAATCGAACGGAATTGAAGACGTTTGTCCTGGATCGGCTTAAGGAATGGTTGCTTTCCGGTCTGCTGCTTTGCGTTTTCTCATATATCGTTTTAGGACTGTTCAGTTATTTCGGCGAGAGCGCGTGGATAGTGGCCTGGGCATCCACCGCCGTTTTATCGTCGATGCTGATCTACCTGGCGCCGACGCTCATCCTTCCGCTGTTTTTTAAATTCAGCCCCCTTCCGGAAGGAGCTTTGAGAGACGAGGTGACTGCGTTGTGTGCTCGCCAGCAATTCCCAGTGCGAGAACTCCTGGTCATCGACGGTTCACGGCGCTCTTCGAAAGCCAACGCTTTTTTCACAGGGTTCGGTTCGAACAAAAGGATCGCTCTGTACGACACACTGATAAACAACCACCCGGTACCGGAGCTTCTCGCTGTGCTGGCTCACGAAATAGGTCACTTCAAGCGAAACCACATCGCTCAGCATTTCATTGTCGGCCAACTGAACCTGCTTCTGCTGTTCTTTGTAGCATCCCTTTGTGTGAATCGTCCTGAAATCTTCGCGGCTTTTGGCGTAACAACTCCATCAGTTTATGTTGGCCTGACGCTTTTCTTCATTCTGATCAAGCCCGCAGCAATTTTGATCGGGGTCGCCGCCAACTACTGGAGCCGGCTGCACGAATTTGAGGCGGATCGGTTTGCAGCAGAGGCCATGGGAGATCCGAACCCCCTTATCCAGGCATTGAAGCGGCTCAGCAAGGACAGCTTGTCAAATCTGACGCCCCATCCACTCCTTGTCGCCTTGCACTTCACCCATCCTAGCGTTCTTGCCCGCGTACTGGCTCTTCGCAGTGCAGAAAAGGGGACGACTTCGGAGGCGGCTGCCGTTGTCTAGAAAGGTCCATCAAAACCTCTGAAGACTGACGCGAGCAGCGCTTTGTCCACTCGGGTACTCGAATTAGACTATTTTTCTCTAACGTTGCCTGAAATTTCCGGCTATACCCCGCTCATCGGGAAGACCTACCTTCTGGAGTTGGGACGTTAGCTCCTGACCTATGTGCGCAAGCTCCCATTGCTACCCAGGACAAACAGCTGCTTTTATATATTTTTGTCCGAATTGCCGTAATCGTCCTACAGACTGGCACCACTTTCGCAGGACCATATGCGCAACGGAGTGACCGATCACTAAACTGCAGTACGGTCACCGCGATGGATCCAGTCGAGCACCGGATCTTTCGTTTTGGCGATGCCGGAAGCTCGTCTTCCGTCCAATGCGGGCCGAGCCGCAAACAAAATACCCCTCTTCTCTAGCTCCTCTTGGTAGTCCAGATGCACCTGAAGGTTCCATAACGGGCCAATGCCTCTCGTCGGGGCCGTGAAAAAAACGTATAGCTGTTTCGCCAGAAAGCCTCTGGTTTCGCTGACGCCATATTGCTCGGCTAAGGTCAATCCGCCATAAGCATTAAGTAATCGATGCAGAGTGCACAAACGCGCTGCGGTGTAGGCGAACTGTCTCGGTTTGCACAGTTTTGAAGCGTGCAAAGCGAGACGCTTCGCCTACATAGCGCTTAAGTTAACGCTTTTGGGTCAATCCGCCGTATTGCTGATGGATCCGTCGTGCCGCACGTAACAACCGGCAACACCATGGCTGCCTGCCTCATTATCGGCGAACGCGCCGGAGAAATACTGAAAGCCGAGCATAAGTTATAAACAAAACCGTCACAGTTAGACGAACCTCCCAGACGGTAAAAGAAAGAGTAAATTGCAAAGAACACACACAGTACCGTTCTCGACAATGCTTCGGCGGAAGCCACTACCTCTGACTGGATTCTGCAAATCGCTTCAGCAGCCTGGAGACAAGGCAACTTTGTCCAACACTTAACGCTTTTGAGATTCCTTTCGAGCTTGTCCCTTTGCCTGATTCCGGCTGTGCTGCGTTCGTGCGAGCCACAAATGGAGGTACAACAGATTCTCCCTTCCTTCTTCCTTCAGGGCTGCATACCGCGTTGTTGAAATTTCACGAGAGCGCGCTCCGTTTGTCCCCGAGTGCGTGCTCGATCTCGTGGGCGACCTTCTCTTGCACCGCCTTCATCCGTTTGTAGCCTCGCTTGGTTTTATCTTCAAACCCTGCCAGATGCAGCAGCGCGTGAACAATGTAGAGGTGTATTTCTTCTGAAAGGCTCGTCGAAAACTGTTGTGCATGCCGCTCCGCGGTTTCCACGCTGATGAAGATCTCGCCGTGATGAAACGTGATGACATCTGTAGCTTCATCGGCTGCGAGAAAATCCCGGTGAATCCGCCTGATGCGCGCGTCGGACACAAAGAAGACGCAGATCTCGTCCGGTAAGACGACCCGTAGGTTGCGCCTCCACACCCGCGCCACCGCAGCCTGGGCAAACCTCTGACACGCTCGCAAGTCGAGCCGTCTCTTTCGCTGCCGATTGACTAACTTTATCGCCGGATTCACGCAGCTGATGCAGGAGGGAGATTGCGCAACCTCCTGCCTTCCTGCTCCGCTCGCTCCTCATCCTTCGGATATTTGATCCGTGTATGCAGCATATTCTGGATGGTGAATCGGAAAGTTTCCGCGACAACCTTGAGTTCGCGCAACGTGAGATCGCACTCATCCAGTTGACCCTCTGCAATCCGTTTGTTAACGATATCGTTCACCAATTGCTCAATTTTTTGAGGTGTCGGCTTTTCGAGGCTCCGAGAAGCGCTTTCTACGGCGTCTGCCAGGCTGATAATCCCGCTCTCACGAAATTGAGGTTTCGGTCCGCTGTATCGAAAGCTTTCTTCGCGCACCTCCGGTATATCCTCTTCCCGGATGTTCATGATTTTGCCCCCCTCGCGCGCATCCTGTTGTTGTTGAATCGCGCGTTTATAGAAGTAAGCAACTAGGGAGGTTCCGTGGTGTTGTTGGATGACGTCAATGATCTGCTGATTGAGACCACATTTAAGCGCCAGGTCAACGCCTTCCTTGACGTGCGCGATGATGATGAGCGCACTCATCGTGGGCGCCAAATCGTCATGGGGATTGTCTTCGCCGACGATATTCTCAGAAAAATAGTTCGGCTTTACGAGCTTGCCGATATCGTGAAAGTAAGCACAGGCGCGGCACATGGTACCGTTGGCTCCAATTTTGTTCGCCGCGACCTCGGCAAGGTCGGCTACTACGTCACTGTGGTGCCATGTGCCTGGGGCCTCAAGGCTCAGACGCAGCAACAATGGATGATTGCGATCAGTCAACTCCAGCCAGGACATATCGGTCGTTATCCGAAAGGCGGCTTCAAGCATCGGCAGCGCACCGCTAACGACCATTGCCGTTACAACTCCGGTCAGAATCGCTGCTGCCGACTGTTTGGTGAACATGGCGAGATCCATATCATTAATCTGGAACCACGGAATCGTGATGATTCCAAAAGAGACGGCAAGGATCCAGGTCGCCAACCCCACGTACAGGCCGGCTCTCAATAGGCGGCTGCGTCGCCTAACCTGAATGGTGACGAAGACTGAAATGAATCCGCTAATCAGGCTCATCACGAGGAGAAAAGCATCCACCCCGCGAAAAAGAATTGAGCTCCAAAGGCTAACGAAGATCGCACCATAAATTCCGTGATTTTTCCCAAGAAGAACCGATAAAACCAGCGGCGCCAGCGCAAATGGAATCAGCAGCACGCCAAATTCTCTGGGAACGGCGCCCTGACTTTGGGTCGAAATCACCATCACGAGTTTCGCCACGCAAAGGTGAAACAGGATCACTCCGAAAACGAGGCCAACGCCGGAATTTCGCTTGAACGTGGCGGGGTGGTTAATCCAGAGCTGGGCCACTGCAGTAACGAAAATCAGCAGCCCTATGAGAAAATACTTCGCGGGGTCGGGATGCTCTCCGGAAAAGATAAGCAGGGCAAGAACCAGAACAAATATCCCAAATATACCAGCCTTGACCCATAGATTCGATTCCAGTTTGCGCATCCACTCATTCTGAGAGGGTTTTCGCCGGGTTTTGCTGCAAGCGAGCCCTTTCTTTATCAACCTTTTGCGATTCGAAGATCCAAACATGGCTTGTCTCCGGCTAGCTCTTTTTCGTGCCCTTGCGGGCACGATGCATCTCATACGCGCGAATGATCGATTGCACCAGGGGATGCCGAACCACGTCGCGCTCCGTAAAACGCGTGAATTGAATACCAGGGACCGACTCCAGTGCTTGCATAGCCTCTATAAGCCCCGAAGTTTTATTCGGTGGGAGATCGATCTGCGTTTGATCCCCTGTCACGACGCATTTCGAATCGGCTCCAAGGCGCGTCAAGAACATAAGCATCTGCTCCGTCGTCGTGTTTTGCGCCTCATCAAGAACCACAAATGCATGATTCAACGTCCGCCCCCTCATGTAGGCGAGCGGTGCGATCTCGATGACCCCTCTATCCATGTACCTCTGTATTTCTTCCGCCTCGAGCATATCATACAACGCATCGTATAGGGGGCGCAAATAAGGGAATATCTTCTCCCTGAGATCGCCCGGCAGAAATCCCAGGGCCTCCCCCGCTTCAACCGCAGGCCGAGTCAGGATGATCCTTTTGACCTGCTCCTTTCTGAGCGCGTCCACGCCCATCGCCATCGCGAGGTAGGTCTTGCCTGTTCCAGCCGGACCCACTCCGAATACGATATCAAACGCCTGGATCGACTGTACGTAGCTTAGTTGCTGCTCGCTCTTTGGAACGATCGGGGCCCGACGGGCAGGCGTCAGAACCTTGTAGCCGGCAAGCTGCCCCAGAGGCTGACGGCTTCCCTCCGACACGGAATCCAGCGCATACTGAAATTCATGCCGTCGAATCTGGATTCCGTGCTGGCGCGCCTGCTCCAACTCGCGGAATACCTTGCGCGCCTTCTCTATGTTTGGGCGCTCCCCTTCCAACCGCAGCCATCCATCGCGTGTCGTCACTTTCACCGCCAATTTCTCCTCGAGAGATTGTAACAGCTTCAAGTCATTGGCGTACAAATTCTGCAGCGCCCGCGCGTTGTCGAATTGAAGAGTCTCGGATTCAAACATCGAGCAGGGATTCGCAGGCATTAGCAAAACAGGTTTTCATAACGAAGGCTGATCAGGTCCGATAACATCGTGCTTTTTGCGATCGGTGCCTCTCTATTTGAATCCATAAACCATTGCCCAGCTGGTCCGCTCCATCGGTGAACTCGCGACTTCCACTATAACGTAGTAAGTACCGGTTGCGGGCGCCGTAACGCGAGCCGCAGCAAATCGTCCCTTTTGCCAGGAATCGTTCTCGACCAACCTTCCTTTGCCATCATAAACATGAATCGCAACTCGGGCGTTGTCTACGTCTGTCCCCATGCAAAACCAGTAGTCGTTTCCCCTGAAAAGCGTGTGCGGAATAGCTTTCTCCTCCTTCACCCCTAGATCGCCACCCCATTGGTCGTCCCGCACCGTATACCCCTGTTTAGCGTAGGGACCGATTGCTTCAAGCGCGCGAGAAATCGCGTCATCGATGGACGCGTTCGCATGAGAGAATGCTCCAAAAACACCCAGAAAGATTAAAAATCGTCTCACAATGTTCTTTTCTTAGGCGCGCGAATCGATCGCCTTTAGCATCTGTCCTGTAATTTCATTGATTCGCTTTACCGACCCAGGGGTTATCTTCTGGTTGATAAGCGGTGAAATTTCATTTAGACCCCTTTCGATCTTGTTCACCAGTTGATTGTTTCGCATCCGCGGCGGCATGTCAGCGATCCGCTTTTGGAAGTAGATCAACAGGTCGGGTTGATTCAATAAATCAGCGCCATCATCCGAGTATCGCTTTCCAACGACCGATGTTAAGACTTCCGTTCCTCGTATCCAGCCTCCGAGGCTGACAAGATGCGCAAGCTGGGAATCCCTAAGCTCGATCATCGCATTCTTGACGTCTGTCAAAGCGCCGTCCAGTTCGCGCCGGACTGCGCCCCACTCCCCGGAATCGGCCTTCGTGACAATCAAATTCGTCCGAGATAGCACGGTCTTCTCGACACCGATGGCTCTCGCCAACTCCAGAACACCTCTGCCAACTTCTTTCACCCGTTCCTTATCCGCGGCTTCAACGGCAACAAAGCCCTCGGCAACAAGGGAGCCAAGGAGAAGAGCTATCTGAGCGCGTTCGCCGCGAGTGCCTACAACAGGGTCTCGCAATTCACCTCGCCAATTAGGAGCCCCTAATTTGTCAAGCACATTGAAGACCTCGCTCGGCAGTGGAACGACTACGTCATCCAGTTGAGTAGCGGGAAATTTCCGGAGATCGATTTGACTGGGCGCCGATTCACCCAGGCAATGAAAGGACGCAACACAGTTTGCAGCGATCAAAAGCGTTCGGCACCAATTTCGATTCATTCAAAATACTCCAATCCGATGCTGTACAGCGGAGAACGAGCAAAACCGCTTCGCAAAATCGGATCTGTTGATTTTTCAAGCTCAAGAATGCGCCCATCCTAAAAGCAATTTTTTCTTTGAGCAAACTCAGTTTGCAGTTACCGCTTGTGGAACATGAATTTGGTGCGACTGGAAGAACTTGTTTGCAAATTTTCGAGCAAGCGCGTTCTGGTCATCGGAGATCTCATGCTTGATGAATTCGTCTGGGGGCGTGTATCTCGGATTTCGCCGGAGGCGCCGGTGCCAGTCGTCGAGGTTGTCAGAGAATCGTATTACCCTGGCGGAGCCGCGAACGTCGCCAGGAATGTCCGCGAATTCACACCCTCGGTCTCCGTGACCGGACTAATCGGCGCAGATGCCCACGCAACGAAGCTGCGTAAGCTGCTGGCCGAAAACGGGATAGGCTTGAATGGGCTCCAAAGTGATCCCACCTTTCAAACCATCGTCAAGACACGGATCATCGCGCGACAACAACAGGTTGTTCGAGTCGATCGTGAAAGACCCCAACCCCTCTCGGAACAAGGTCGGATAGAGACCGTTCACAAGATCCGCGAATCGCTTCCCGACATTGATGCTATTATTTTCGAGGATTATGGAAAAGGCCTTTTGCAACAGGAATTTGTGGACGAGGTGACCGCGTTGGCCCGCGCCGGAGGCAAACTCGTTACTGCAGATCCCAATCCCCATAATCGCCTTATCTGGCGAGGTATGACTGCCGTAAAGCCAAATCGCAGCGAAGCTTTTGCGGCCGCAAATCAAACTTGGAAAGAACCGGGACCCGACCCCTTGCGGGATGCCCCACTGTTGCGGGTCGGAGCCGAGTTGCTCCGGTTATGGAGTCCGGAACTCCTCCTTGTCACGCTAGGGGATCAAGGAATGATTTTATTCAACCAGCACCAACCTCCATTTCATGTGCCTTCCCGCGCTCGGGAGGTGTACGATCTTTCCGGGGCGGGCGATACGGCGATTGCGCTTTTTACCCTGGCATTGGCCTCAGGCGCCTCCCCCATTGAGGCCGCGGAAATTTCGAATCAAGCAAGCAGCGTGGTTGTTGGAAAATTAGGAACAGCGACGCTTTCCCCACAGGAACTCGTTAAGAGCTTCCGGCATAGCGGTAAATGAACGAGGTTGTGGGTATAATTCCCGCGCGTTGGGGATCTACCCGGTTTCCAGGAAAGCCGTTGCATGTCATCGCGGGCAAGCCGTTAATCCAGCATGTCTGGGAACGTTGCAGCGAGGCCGCCTGTTTCGATCGGATAATCATTGCGACGGATGACATGCGCATCGCCGAGGCCGGCTTTGCGCTGGGAGCGGAAATCGCTCTAACCTCTTCCGGTCACAAGAGTGGAACGGATCGCATCGCAGAGGTGGCAAAAAATTTAAGAAAAGCATCACTAATTTTCAATATCCAGGGAGATGAGCCCCTTATCGATCCATTGCTGCTGCATCGACTGGTGCGCGAGGCAAGGCAGAAGAAGGAAATCGAAATCATCACAGCAGCCACTTCCATTTCACCCGATGCGTCGTTGAATGAGCACACTGTCAAAGTCGTCTTCGATTCCAAGGGAAATGCGCTCTACTTCTCTCGCAGCCCTATCCCATTTCATCGCGGGGCAGGCAATGTCGATTTCTATAAGCATCTCGGCATTTACGGTTATCGCAGAAAAGCCCTTCTGAATTTCGTCAAATGGAGCCCAAGTCTCCTGGAGCAAGCAGAACAGCTCGAACAGTTGCGTGCTTTGGAAAATGGCATGAAGATTCGCGTCATTGTTTCTGAGTCAAACTCGATCGGGGTAGATACACCCGAGGACGCAACTAAGGTCGAGCGGCTAATTATGAGCAGGAGAAACGAATGAAATACATTTTTGTAACCGGCGGCGTGGTCAGTTCGCTTGGCAAAGGCTTGGCCGCCGCAGCGCTTGGAACACTGCTCGAGCACCGCAAGCTTCGTGTGATCATGCAAAAGTTTGACCCGTATTTGAATGTCGATCCCGGAACGATGAGTCCATTTCAACACGGAGAAGTCTACGTACTAAGCGACGGCGCCGAAACCGATCTTGATCTTGGACATTACGAGCGCTTTACGAGCTGCGTGCTCTCACGCGCAAACAACGTCACAAGCGGGCAGGTTTATGAGACGGTGCTCGCAAAGGAAAGGCGCGGTGACTACCTCGGAAAAACTGTGCAGGTCATTCCGCACGTGACCGACGAGATCAAAGGGCGCATCCAAAGACTTGCTAAGGAGCAGACTGGAGACGTCATCATAACAGAAATCGGCGGGACGACAGGCGATATTGAAGGTTTGCCTTTTTTAGAAGCCATTCGCCAGTTTCAACTCGAGGTGGGGACCGAGAACGTGGTCATCATGCACGTCACCCTCATTCCTTATATCAAGGCGGCGGGTGAGCTGAAAACCAAGCCTTCGCAGCAAAGCATTGCCAAGCTTCGCGAGATTGGACTTCAGCCTCACGTACTGCTCTGTAGAACCGAGAAGCCGCTCGGTCTCGAGGTGCGCCAGAAGCTTGCGATGTTCTGCAATGTGCCTCTGCATGCCGTCGTTGAAGTACGAGATGTCGATCATACAATTTATGAGCTTCCTCTCACCCTGCAGGATGAAAAATTGGACGAGACAATATGCCGTCTGCTACGCCTCGCAACACCATCCGCGGAAATGACTGAATGGCGCAAATTCGTCCAGCGCGTCATTTCGCCTAGGAAACACCTGAGGGTAGCGGTCGTCGGAAAGTATATCGACCTTCAGGATGCGTACAAAAGCATTTACGAATCGCTGACCCACGCCGGCGCTGCTAACGACTGCGGGATCGAAATTCTGCGCATAGACGCCGAGGACATGGAGGGCATTGAACCGGCGAAATCGCTTGGCACTGTCGCAGGCATTCTGGTTCCCGGGGGATTTGGTGACCGCGGTGTAGAGGGTAAAATCGCTGCATGCAGATACGCACGCGAAAATCGTCTTCCATACCTCGGTCTTTGCCTGGGGATGCAAGTCGCAACCATCGACTTTGCCCGCAATGTGTGCAATTTCAAGGGCGCGAACAGCACCGAGTTTGAAGAACACACTCCGCATCCGGTAATCTGCCTGTTGGAAGAACAAAAAGAGGTAAGAAAAAAGGGAGCCTCAATGCGGTTGGGCAGCTGGCCGACGCATCTCGTACCCGGCACGCTGGCGCATAGAGTTTATGGCGCAAAACAGATTACCGAACGCCATCGGCACAGGTATGAGTTCAATCTGAAATATAAGGAAGCGATGGAAGAAAAGGGATTCGTGATCTCAGGGACATCGCCCGATAACAGGCTGGTAGAAGTGGTGGAACTAAGGGATCATCCCTGGTTTATCGCATGCCAGTTTCATCCCGAATTCTCGTCGAAACCGAATGCCCCTCATCCTTTATTCCGCGGGTTTATCGCGGCCTGCCTGGCGCATTCCGAATAGTGCTAGCAGGACACCGATCGTTCATCTTCCGAACGATACTCGCTTTCCGGTAACAGAGCCGCCTTGCTGTCGGAAAAACTCGCCTAGCTCGGGCGTGTAATAGCCCCAAGGTTCCGGATTCAGCTCGAAATAAATTTCGCCTCTCGGCGAGAGAACGTTCTTTCGCACGTCATCGAGAAAGAAATCCCACTCTTTGACTCCCCAAACACGGTTCGAACCGTGTGAATTAAAGCAGACGGCAAAACCCGTCACGAAATCAACGCGACCTCCCAAATTCGGCAACGGCTGAAATGGCTCAATCCGCCAGATTTTGCGGGGCATTTCCAGCAGCTCAAACATCTCCGAATACATCGGTGGCCAATCCAGATCCATTCCCATTACAGAGTGGCCCAACCGCTTGCATACAAACAGAAAGTACCCGGCACCGCTTCCTATGTCGAGCAACCGGAGAGGTTTGCGCCGATCCAATTGGAGAAATCGCGCCTGTTTGATCGCTAGCTCCAAGCGATGCGCGGCGTCTACATATTTCGGCCACCCCTTCTGATCGTCCGGGTTTGCGTATTTCGCGCGGATCTGCTCAAAGCCCTTGGATTCGAGCTCGCGAACCATTTCGTTCGCATTGAGAGGCCTGCGCCACCGATAATACGCATCGATAAGACTGCCAAAGGCTTCGCCTGTGCGAAGCTTTTCGATCTTCCGCGAAAATTCCACCACCTATTCCACAATCTGGAGCACCACGGACTGTCCTGACCTTGAAGCCGCGGCATTCAATAGATTTCTCATGGCGGTGATCGTGTGGCCGTTTCGGCCGATCACTTTTCCAACATCGGCTTTACGCATCTCCACCTTGAAGATCACTTTACGGCCCTGCTCCACCTTGCGCACGAGCACTTCGTCGGGAGCGTCGACAAGCTGACGGATGACGTACTCGAGAAAGCCCTCCACTGGATTTTACCGGGTCGAGACAGCGGTTGAATTCTTCTTTCGAGCTTTCAAAATCATGCTCGCAACGGTAGCACTCGGCTGAGCGCCGTTTCGCACCCAGTATTCCGCGCGATTCAGATCGAGGCTGAAATTCTCCCCACTGTGTTCCGGGTCGTACTTTCCGATCACCTCAATAAATTTCCCATCCCGCGGACTTCTCTTATCCGCGACGACCACGCGATAAAAAGGTCGGTTTTTGGTTCCTTCGCGCCTTAATCTAATCGAAACAGCCATATTCAATGTCGAGGACAATGTCCCTCACTCATCCCCTATCTACCTTCATTCCAGCTCCCGGGACTCGGGCCAGCATTTTCTTCAGTTGTCCCGCGTTCTTCATCATCTTTCTCATCTGACCAAATCTCTGAAGAAGCGTGTTCACCTCGGTCACGGAAGTTCCGCTGCCACGAGCGATCCTCTGCCTCCTCCGCGCATTCAGGACATCCGGGTTCTTGCGTTCGCCCGGAGTCATGGACAGCACGATAGCCTCAACTCGCTTCAGCTGTTTCTCGTCGACCGAAAAGTTTTTCATATTACTCATCCCGGGCAGCATGCCAAGGACATTTTCGAGAGGACCGAGGCGGCGAAGCATTTTGAACTGGGACAGGAAATCGTTAAAATCGAAGTTCGCCGCCCGGATTTTCTTCTCGAGCTGCGCGGCTTCTTCTTCGTCAATCGCCTCGGCAGCTCGCTCAACCAGGCTGACTACGTCACCCATGCCTAAAATCCTCCCGGCGAGCCGCTCAGGATAGAATGCTTCGAATTGGTCAACCTTTTCGCCGACTCCGGCAAACTTGATTGGACGCTGCGTTACCTCTCGCATGGAGAGCGCAGCCCCACCGCGAGCGTCACCATCGAGTTTCGTCAGAACCAAGCCCGTCAACTCGAGGGCGCTCTGGAAATGTGTCGCAACGCTGACCGCCTGCTGGCCGGTCGCCGCGTCACAAACAAGAAGAATTTCCTGTGGTTTCAGCAGCTCAGAAAGCCCCTTCAACTCACCGATCAAAGCCTCATCTATTTCAAGACGACCGGCAGTATCAAAAATCTGAACGTTTCCATTCTGCGTTTCCGCCCAAGCTAATGCGTCCTTTCCCACATTCTCCAAACTGGTTTGACCAATCTGTGGCCGGAAGACAGGCACACCCACCTGCGCCCCTAACGTGGCCAATTGGTCGATGGCTGCCGGCCTCTTAAGGTCGCATGCAAAGAGCAACGGTGACTTTCCCTGCTTCTTTAAATAGAGCGCCAGCTTCGCCGCGGATGTTGTCTTACCCGCGCCGTGAAGACCAACCATCATGATCCGTGCGGGCTTGCTCAAATTCAGAGGCTCATTGCCGCCTCCGAGCAGTTGTGTCAGTTCGTCATAAAAAATCTTTATGATTTGCTGACCTGGGGTAACAGAGCGCAGAACCTCTTGTCCAAGCGACTTGTCCTTTACCTTTGCGACAAACTCTTTTGCAACCCGATAATGAACATCGGCCTCCAAAAGCGCTAAGCGAACCTCCCGAAGCGCTTCGTTGATATTTGCCTCCCAGATCGTTCCGTGACCGCGAAGGTCTTTGAATACGTTCTGGAGTTTTTCAGACAGCTGCGAGAACACAACTATTTCCCCCGAGCAGCGGCTTGTTTTGCTGCTCCGTTAGCCGCCGGATCAACCGTAAAGTTCCAACGCGTTTCGACCCGTTTGCCCTTGACCTTTGCCGACAAAATGACGGTATACGTTCTGGGCACCAGATTCTGGGTGAATTCGTATGACACCAGCTTTGTTTGCGGATCATACTTTGCGGGAACGATTCCGTATCCGCTAACACGCATTTCAACGGAGGTCGGTTCAACCTCTCCCATCGAGGCCAGGTTAGCTTTGATAACCGGTCTGCTATTCGCTATTCTCTCCTCGTTCATCGGCTGCGTCACCATCGCGGCAGCCGCGAGTTGAGTCGCTTCTGTTCCGGGTGCCACACCGTCGTTTGTGCCAAAATTTAACGCCATCTTGAAAACGTCCGGATGCACTGATTCCACGGCATAACGCCCAAGCTGATCCGCAGCAGCATCAATACCCATGTGCTGACCATAAACGGTGAACAATGCCTGATATCCCGCGTCCAAAGCCATCTTTCGGACAATTTCGTTATGCGTTCCATACGGGAAAGCAAATGCAACAATCTTGATGCCGAGCTTTTGTTCAAGGATATCCTTAGACGTATAGATTTCGTTGTGCAGCCAAGTGCCATAGTCCTGACCCTTCGGCGCATGCCGCAGATCATGGTGCGACACCGTATGGCTTTCTATGTCGACTCCGGCATCGCGCATTTGTTCAAGCATTGCCCAAGTGATCGATTTGCCGCCAACACCGACATAATTCGTGTAGATAAACATCGTAAACGGATACCCGAACTCCTTCAAAATCGGCCACGCTACGGAATATCCCGATTCATAACCATCGTCGATGGTGATAACCGCGCTCTTCGGAGGTATCGATTTTTCTCCCCGGCGCCAGGCCAGAAAATCCTTCATTGAAACAACCTCAATGCCCGAGTCCTTCAGTTGTTTCATTTGAATCCGAAATTCGGCCGGAGCAATCGCGAGCGCATCCTGCGGCCTGTCTTCGAAACGATGATAGCAAAGCACCATCACCTTGGCCGAACGATCAACCGCAGGGATGGGAGCAGGTGTGGCCGCTGGCGAAGTAGCGGCAGATGCCGGTGAATTCGCAGCTACTGCGACACTTGGAGTCGCCACGGGTGGCTTTTCTTCAAGCTTCGCAAGGGTCGAACTTTTCTTACAACCCGCCAGCAAAAGGGGCAGGACAAACAAGAGCGCGAGAATACGACGATGCATACCGATCACTAAGGGCGGAGAGTATCACGTTCTGAAAAAATTATAAAGCCCGGTGACGAGTTTTTTCTCCGATTATTCGAGTGCTCCAAATTCCCGCAAACTTCATCTTCCACATGGGCGGGCCGGCAAAAAATCAGGAACGCCACGAGCGAGACAAAAAGATGTTCATTACAAAATTTTCTAATGTTATGTCGCTACCCATCTCTCCTGGATGACTACAATCCCACATTCTTGAACTTCTGCTCAACGTAGCAAAAGTGTTGCTCGAGCGAGCAGAGCCCATCCAATTCTGCAGGCGAAATCAGGGATGTAATTTCTGACACCTTTTTAACTTCGGTCAGAAAGTCCTCCTTGCTATTCCACGCTGCCATGGCCGCGCGCTGCACCGCTTCATAAGCAATTTTTCTTTCTAAGCCGCGCCGAGTCAACTCCAGTAAAATGCTTTGGCTGAAGTAAAGACCTTTCGTAATCTCGAGATTCCTTCGCATGTTCTCCGAATAGATCTGCAGCCCCGAAACCAGCTTTGTCAGCGTTGCCAGCATGTAATCCAGCAGGATGCATGAATCCGGCAAAACAATCCGTTCCACACTGCTGTGGCTGATATCTCGCTCATGCCACAATGCAACGTTCTCGAAACCGGCGACGGCGTTTCCTCGAATCACTCGGGCAAGACCGCTCAACCGTTCCCCGGTGATTGGATTTCGCTTGTGCGGCATTGCGGAACTTCCCTTCTGGTTTGGACTGAAGTACTCTTCCAGCTCCAAAACCTCAGTTCGCTGCAGGTGGCGAAATTCTGTCGCCCAGCGATCGATGCTTGACGCAATAACTGCTAGATGGGCACTGAATGCAGCATGCCGATCCCGCTGAATAATTTGGGTGGACAATCTGTCCGGCTCGAGTCCGAGTTTTTCGCAGACTGCCGCTTCGACCTTTGGATCAAGATGGGCGTGAGTTCCGACCGCTCCGCTCAGTTTTCCGACGGCAATTTCCGACCTTGCCGCACCCATTCTTCGCTCGGCACGCCCGAACTCGTCGTACATTAGCGCCATTTTCAATCCAAACGTGATTGGCTCGGCATGGACACCATGACTTCTGCCAATCATGGGAGTGTACTTGTGTTCGCGGGCCTTAAGCGCGACCTCTTTTCTTAGATCCCCGATTCCGTCAAGCAGGACATCGGCCGCAAGACAAAGCTGCACTGCCAAGGATGTATCGAGAATATCTGACGAGGTCAGACCTTGATGCATCCATCGCGCCTCCGGACCTACCGAGGCTGAGACATTTTCCAGAAAAGCTATGACATCGTGCTGCGTTCGCTTTTCGATCTCAAGGATTTCAGGAGTCGAGAACCTTGCGCGCTCCCGAATGGCCGCGGCATCGGACTTAGGGATTTGGCCGAGTTCGGCCATCGCCTCACAGACCAATGTCTCGATCTCTAACCAGATGGAGAATTTCTTCTCATCGGTCCAAATATCCGACATGCGAGACCGGGAATATCGTGGAATCACCCGGGGACCTTAAAGTGCCATGCGGAGTACTGAAAAGTACTAATTCCAAACCCCCGTCCGAGACAATTCTCTTCCGAGAGAATAGATCGAAGAAAAGAAAGACCTCTTTGAAAGGCTACCGGACTCTCGCTCGAACTTTTCGGCCATTGTTCATCAGTCGAACTTGTCCAGAAGCCAGAAGGTCAGCCACCGTGGCAACGGTCTCTTCCTGAGAATCGGAATAGGAACTGACAGCTAAAATCAGGTCTCCCAAGCACAAAGGCCCCTTAGAAGTCTTGCGTCTCTTAATCATATACTTCTCCAGAATTTTCATTTTGTGCCACGGTCAGCAGGGCCCGTACCACACCCTCTCCCCAAGGACACTTACTCTATATACGTTTCCAGATATAGACGTGGTTACCGCCCGGAACGTTTAAATTTTATCTTCGGACCGGCTTTTCGATTTTGGTTGCGAACAGTGCTCCTATGGTCGAGTCATTTCGGCTTACACCCTATGGAGTGGATTGCGAAACCGTTAGATATCATCCTGCATCTCAACTTGTACCTTGGCCAGTTGGCCGATGCGTACGGTCCTTGGATTTATGCCTTGCTCTTTGTGATCATCTTTTCTGAAACGGGACTCGTGGTTACGCCGTTTCTTCCAGGTGACGCGTTGCTGTTCACGGTTGGCACGCTTACAGCCGAAGGCGGACCCTTGAATTTGCCGCTCATTCTGATCCTGCTGACCGTTGCCGGCATTCTGGGGCATACGGTGAACTATTGGATCGGTTCGGCGATCGGTCACAAGCTTTTCAACAATCCGAAGAGCCGAATCTTTAATCGCAAACATTTGGCCCAGACCCACGCATTTTACGAACGGCACGGCGCGAAAACCATTATGCTTTCCCGATTCGTGCCCCTGATTCGCACCTTTGCACCGTTCGTGGCAGGAATGGGTTTGATGAGTTACAAGAAGTTTTTCGCCTACAATGTCATGGGCGCGTTCGTCTGGGTCTTCGGCGTCGCGCTCATTGGGCATTTCTTCGGTAACATTCCGTACGTTCAGAAAAATTATTCACTGGTGATTCTCGGTATCGTCATCATTTCGATGATTCCACCGAGCATAGAGATTTTGCGCGGTTGGCTGGGGCGGAGCAAGGCTTAGCCCGCTTTGATCCTACCGCGGCGTAGCCGCAACCAAAACTGTTTCGGATGCTGAGCCTACTCGCGCGTTATGTCAGAGCTTGGTAGGGTCCGATCTCCGAGCGGACCGGAGTCCCAAAGCCACACATCGCAAAACGCGGTCGCCTCGGAGATGCGACCCTACCT
>DASZHC010000132.1:0-2740 GCA_035938215.1 Chthoniobacterales bacterium | reverse complement strand
TGGCGTTGACCGGGGATGTGCAAGTCCGCGCGGCCGACTCAGAATCCACACATGATCTTTATCATCGATTGCGACATCGGAACCGAATCCCATTCTCCACTTTGCTGGCACTCTTGGAAAATTAGGATCGAGTTGGAATTGCGGCAATCCGCCTTCACCGATATGCGGAGCCTGCATCGACGCGGCCTGTTCGGAGACCTGTGGGGACATCAGACGCGCGATCGTCCAAACCATCAATATCCCAATAAAGACGAAGCCAGCCAGCACATTGCGCCTCATGGGTTTCTTTCCTCCCTAAAGATGTAGAGGGTAGTCGGGTAATTCGAGGGCTCGAACCTATCATGGCTGTGGCACAGCGTCTTCAACTATTTGCCTCATTGCTTTATGGAGTCCATAAACCTGCAACAGAATGGCTGTTCTGTTGCATTCGGTACCAGGCGTGTTTCATTTTGAAAGAACTCACACGGGTCGATAAGAGTGGCGGAAGCGACGTATTGCTGCATTTCACGCATAAACTCGATGCCCTGGAGATGATGGGGGCAAGTGACGTGCCTGAATGCTGCCGCAGTTTGCTCCCGCATCAAGTCGATCCGCCGCGCCGTGGGAAGCCGAGAGGGCAACTAGAACACGGGCCACGCTATGGAGAGTCCGGGCCCAACGCGCAAGAAGGTTTGTGCGACGCCGGTGTATCAAAGGGTCCTTTGCTCGGTAGCTGCAACTCATAGAAAACTCGGGGCCGAATTCTTGAAGATTCGACCGTATTAAACCATGTGCTTTGATACGGGCCTGCGAGACTCGTGATTGTCGACCTGGCTCACAAAGGCCGAAATCGGCTACCGCACACTCAATGGTGGTGGGCAGTAATGAGGAGCAGTACCATGATGACGATAGGGATCAACGCAACTGTGGCGTAAAACAGGACCAGCTTCGATCTTGTAGACCTTCTGGAATGCCGTTGTTTCCAGCGTTGTAACTCGCTGCGTTCGGCTACACCGACCGAATCCGGATTCCTGAGGTCATTGGCAAATTCGCGAGTACCCGCGTACCGGTTAGCTGGGTCACGTTCAAGCGCGCGGTAAATAATCTCCTGTAAGTGAGGAGAGATTTCCGGATCGCGCTCGCGGGGCGGAATAGGATGGTTCACGAGCCTATCATTCAGAACGACCAGCGGATTGGGACCTTCAAAAGGCATCTCGCCGGTGAGCATTTCATAAAAGATCACCCCAAGGGCATAAACATCGGTACGTGCATCGCCCCGTTTTGATTTCACCTGTTCCGGAGCGACGTAGTCAGGTGTGCCCATGGAGGGCGTGAACTTTCCAAACGTCAGGCGCCTCGCGCCCGCGCTGCTTGCAATACCAAAGTCGATCAACTTGATGCGATCTTCAGAGTCAACCATGATGTTTTCGGGTTTCAAATCGCGATGGACGACCCCCTGACTGTGAATGTATTCCAACGCCTCGCAAATGCGCAGTGCGATGGCTGTGGCGCGCTGCGGTGCGAGCTTTTTCTGTTCGGATAACACCTTTCGGAGGAGTCGACCGTCCAGCCACTCCATCACGAAGTAAACGCGGCTGCGGTCTCCGTCAGCAAATACCTTCATCACTCCGGGATGATCAAGTCGCCTTCCAATTTCCTCTTCGCGTTTGAAGCGCTCGAAGAAGACGGGATCACTTTCGGCTTCGAAATGGGGTACTTTTATCGCTACACGCATTCCAGTTTGCAAATCCAGAGCGCGATATATCGACGCCATGCCGCCTTCGGCAGCCAAGCTTTCGATACTGTAATGATCGAATCTGTCCCCGACTTGCGGTCTGCTCATCACCGGAGTTGTCGATGTTCGTCGCAGACTTTAGCGAAATACACATAAACAAAGCATAAAAAAGTGCTCTGGAATTCATAAAGAATTGTGGGCCGCATGCGATGGGATGCCAGGCAAAGTTGGACCGCACGCTTTCAAGTCGCTGAAACTCCAACCCTCGGAGACAGCGGCATTTTCAGCGCGGTTGTGCGTCAGCGGGATCGCGGAATCGGTATCCTAGCCAAGGCTCGGTCAGAATATATTCTGGATTCTCGGGATCGCTCTCGATCTTTTTGCGAAGCATCCTGACGTACGATCGCAAGTATTCGAGTTCGCCGCCATACTCAGGACCCCAGATCGTCCGCAAGAGCTTTACGTGAGTGAGGGGAAATCCCGCA
The DNA here is from genome assembly GCA_035938215.1 of Chthoniobacterales bacterium. Classification (GTDB taxonomy): domain Bacteria; phylum Verrucomicrobiota; class Verrucomicrobiia; order Chthoniobacterales; family JAFAMB01; genus DASZHC01. Next base: position 541 of record DASZHC010000132.1, on the reverse strand, counting down.
TTCTTCATCATGAACGCAAGAAGATCGAACTCTCTTGGCGAAAGGTGAATTTCCTCGTTGTCGCGCCAAAAAAGCCGCCGATTGAGATCGATTTTCAAATTGCCGATTTCCAGGACCTTGGGCTCGGTTGCGGCCTGAATCTGCGTGCGTCGAAGAACCGCGTGAAGCCGGGCCGTCAGTTCTCGCAGCTTGAAGGGCTTGGTTACGTAGTCGTCCGCGCCGGCTTCCAAGCCTCGAACTTTATCTTCGTCGAAATCCCGCACGGTGATCATGAGTATGCCGGAGTGAGGCGCGGCTTCTCGAATTCGCCGACAGGCCTCAATGCCTCCCACGCCGGGCATATTGATGTCCAGCAGAACCAGATCGAAAGGCTGAGATTGAATCATTGTGAGAGATTCTTCCCCGTTGCGCGCTTCTTGAACGGCAAAACCGCTCGCTGTTAATGAAGTTCGCAGGGTTTTCCGCAGGGAGGCTTCGTCGTCGACAATGAGGACACTAGTGGGCTGAGCCAACGCGATTCGCCGCTTCCTTCCCGACCGGG
>DASZHC010000131.1:0-19710 GCA_035938215.1 Chthoniobacterales bacterium | reverse complement strand
CCGCATGGCATTAGTAGGTGAGATTGCAGCAGGAAGAAAATTTGCGACGCCAGATGTACTAGTAAGCTGTTTTAAGCGTTAGGTATCCTGAACAGGAGTTCGGCGGCCACTCTTGCTTGACTCCAGAGCGGCAAGTGCTACTGCCAGTGACCGAAGGCCATCAGTTCCGGTTGCAAACGGTTGCGCGCCGGTAAGTACCGCCTGGTTGAAATGGCGAACGGAATGCACGTAGAGGTCCTCCGGCGGATCAAGCTTGATTTCAGTTTCTTCGTTGTCCCGCCGCAGCACGATGCGACCGACCGGATCTTGGGTCATGACATTCTGAGCAAACAGAGAGCCCTCAGTACCATGAATCTCGAGACCTGTGGGAGCATGTTTGACGGTGAAAGCGTCATGGAATTGTGCTAATACGCCGTCGCGGAAATACATCACTCCCATTACCGCGTCTTCAATTCCGCCATTCGCAAGCCCTTGAGTCGCGGAGCGCGCAATTACGTCTTCAACCTCTGAGTCAAGCACGAAGCGCAGCGTGTCCGTGTCATGGACCGTGATATCAAGAATGACTCCGCCTCCGGCCTCAGGTCGAGAGAGTCGCCAGCCCTGGAGACGCGGGGGCAAATAAACCGCATGAAAGACGCGGGCCGCGAGCGGTTTCCCAATCGCTCCTTCCTTGACGAGTTTCCGCAACGTGCGGTGCGTTACTGCGTTGCGGAGGTGATGGTTGGTCCCCAAAACGACGTTTGCAGCTTGTGCCGCTTTGAGCATTTGTCGGGCATCGTCCACTGAGAGGGCCAGGGGTTTCTCGCACAGAATGTGTTTGCCGGCCGCCGCGGCAGCGAGTGCTTGATCGCGATGTAGATCGTTGGTCGTGCTGATGTAGACGACGTTAATTTGCGGATCGTCCAAAAGGGTCTTCAAATTATCGTACGCCTTTGGGATCTTGTTCTCCGCGGCATATGCTTTCGCACGATCCGCGTTGCTGCTGAAAACGGCCGCGACCCGGCTGTTCGGCTGCGAGTTGATTGCTTTGATCATGCGCGTCTTGGCGATGTCGCTTGCTCCAATCAAAGCCCATCGGAGCTCTTCTTTTGCTTGACTCATAAAGTGGAGGGGAATGATAGAATATTAGGATCCTAAGTTCTGGCTCTGCACGACTCGCGGACTATCAATCGCGGTTGAAGAATGATCGACCGGGTAGGAGAGTCAGGTTGTTCGATGCGTTTTAACAGCAACTCAGCCGCCGCATCGCCCAACTGGCGCGGCGAGGTGTCAATGGTTGTCAAACCCGGGAGACTGTACGCTGCATCTGGAATATTGTTAAATCCGATGACTCCGAAGCCAGCACCGACTTTGAGGCCGGCAAGCTGGATAGCTTCGATGACCCCGAGAGCGACCACGTCGTTAAAACAGAGAGCTGCAGTCGGGCGGTCTTCTATCTGCAAAAGCTTTTGCACGCTTTCGTAGCCACCGCGGCGGGTTGGAGCCGAAGCAATAACCAGGAGGGGATCAAATTGAAGACCGGATCGGGTGAGCGCCCTCTGATAGCCTTCAACGCGCTCCTGGCTCGCCGAACTATTTGGATTCCCACCGATGAACGCGATTTGGTGATAGCCAAGCTGGTAAAGGTGCTCGACGGCAAGCTGCGCACCCTGGGCGTTATCGACTCCAGCGTAGTCGAGCCCTGGGACTCGACGAGCAAAGGCTACAATGGGCAGCTGACCCGCCAGAGCAGAGGCTCCTCCTGAGGCATTCCCTTCAAGCGCGGGACAAATCAAGATCCCCTGTGCAGGAAATTCTCGCATTGTTTTCAACACGCGATCTTCCTTGGCGCGATCTTCGGAGGTATTTCCAAGGAGAGTGACATAATTGGCAGCGGCCAGGCGTTCCTCGATCGCCACGCTTGCTTCGGCGAAAAACGGGTTTGTGATATCAGAAACGATCAATCCGACGGCGTTTGACCGCTGCGTTCGTAAGCTCGCGGCGCCACTGTGGTAAACGTAGCCAAGCCGTTTGATAGATCTGAGAACGCGTTTGCGAGTTGTCTCGGCTACAGAGGGAACGTTTCGAATCACCAAAGAGGCTGTGGCGCGAGAAACGCCTGCATCAGCCGCTATATCTAGAAGTGTGACCCGCCGTTTTTGAACCGCATCCATATATAAGAGATCTAGAGCCAAAAGGAAGGAGATCGACGATTGGCGTGTAGATCGATCCATTATTTAATAGATCGATCTCACGCGTTGGCAAGTGATTTTAAGAGAAATATTCGCTTTTGCCTCCACGAACCTTCCCCGAGGGGAGGAATTCGACGTAATCGAGCCCGGGAACTGGCCGTGCAAAAGCAACCACCGGAAAGACGTCTCCCAAGTTAGCGGACCCTTCCAAGACTCCCCATGCAGCGTCGGACAGATCAAAATCCCATCGGCCGGAAATTCCTGCATCGTTCTCAATAAGTGGTTCCACAGGAGTGGCGGACGATCAATCGGGGTTGAAGGATTACTTTCTGAAGGAGAGAATCAGGTTTCGCGATCCGGCGCAACAGCAGCTCTGCCGCGACCTCGCCTAGTTGACGGGGTGAGGTGTCGACGGTCGTTAAGAGGGGGCAGCTGTTCAGGACCACAGGAACGTCATTAAACCCGATGACCCCGAACTCTGCCTCGGGTTTTCTGCCGGCTTGTTGAAGTGCTTGCACGAGCCCAAAAGCCACAAGATCGTTGAAGCAAACGGCTGCAGTTGGAGGGTTTTCCAGCTCCAGTAGGCCGGCCGTGCTGCGGTAACCGCCGCAGCGGTTCGGAGAGGAGGGAACCATCCATCGGAGTTCAAGAGGAAGGTCTCTCCGGGTGAGCGCTCGTTGATAACCCTCAAGGCGTTCCTGCGTGGCTATAGCCTGTGGCTCACCGCCGACAAATGCGATTTTGCGATGACCGTTTTCGTAGAGATGGTCCACCGCCAGTTCGGTGCCGTACACGTTGTTTACCCCGACGTAATCGAGGCCGCCGGCAGGGCGCGCGAAGGCGACCGTCGGCAGTCGTCCCATGAGTCTGAGGGGTTGCGCGCCCAACCCATCACGGCAGAAGGAGGGGCAGATAAGAACGCCGGTTGGAGAACATTCGCGCATCGTCTTCAACAAACGCGCCTCCCTGGTACAATCCTCGGAGGCGTTTCCCAGTAGGGTTGTGAAGCCTGCCGCGTCGAGGCATTCCTCAATGGCGGGTATAACTTCGGCAAAGAAAGGGTTACTGACGTCCGAGACGATCAGGCCGACCGCGGGCGCGGGTGCCGGTTGGAGGGACACGAGCTTTCTCCGAGCAAAAAAGGCTGGATTCATAGATCGATCTAATAGGCAAAACGCGAGCGTCGATAGGTTGCAGACTGGCTGGAATAATTAGATCGATCTATACGGCTGCGCAACTTTTTTTGTAAATTTTTTTAATATGCCTTTTCTCCAGGTCGAACGCGGAAAATGGCGGAAACGAAAAGTCGACACATGAACGTTTCTCTGTCTGAAACATGAAAGAATTTGGCTGCCAAAAAGTGGCGAATTAGAAACGACGAAAGCGCCAGCGAAGTCGTTGGTGTAGGTCTGGACCTTGAATCCCGACGAGAAAATCAGATCGCTGTCGGTGGACGACGCCGATGGCTGCTGCCTGGAACCCCGCAGCGAAATTTCGCCTTGCGCTCAGTAACTCTTTCCCGACCGGCAGGGGAAGCTTTGGATACAAGGGGTCGTTTCAAATCGTCGTTCAGAACCTGGCCTTTGCGTCGCACGAGTGGAAACCAACTGGGGAGACATCAACGCCAGCTTCTTCGAGAGAATGCCGCATCGACCTTTGCAAGTCTCGGGGGTAGCACTGCCCGCCCCATCACTGTGAAACGCTGCGCTCAGCGGCAGGAATGTTATTGGCAAGGCGGTTCACGTTTGCGTAGGCAAGCACAGCGAATTTCACCGCCTCTTTGTATTGGGCCGGGATGCCGAACTCGTCCGACGTTGTTAGACGAAGGGACTTGGGCAGATGCTCGGCCAAGCGGCGCATGAGGAACCCATTCCGCACGCAGCGAAATCTCGTTGAGGCGCGGTACATGCTCCTGGATCGACCCACCAATCGCGGCCGCTGTAAACTCGGTGAGGGTTGCGAGGAGATCTTCTGATCTAATTGTTCGATGCGGCGCCAGAACCTCGTCCGCGAAGCTCGACCCAAAATCGAGGCGCCAAGCGCTTCGAGGTGGTGGTCGATGAAAGAAAGGGTGGTTGAGCAATACTTCCAGGAGACGATTGTTGACTTGACCGGAGGTGGCGATTGCGCCATCCGCGTCGTAAGGTTTGTCGAAAAGGACTCGAACCGCGTGGTCGAGCATCACGTTGCCAGGCCCGGTATCAAAAGCCATCATCCGGGCACGATCGCGATCCGCTAATTGACAGTTTGCTATGCCGCCGATGTTTAACGTAAGCACCGGGCCAATGTCCCTGAACGCGATAAAATCCAAATACTGCATCAACGGTGCGCCAGATCCACCTAACGCATGCTCGGAGGGTCGGAACTGCGTTACAAACCGTAGTGTCGCATTCGGTGGCAACGATCGCGGGCTCACCAATCTGAAGGCCACACGGATAAGGGCCGCCAAGCCAGCGGCTTACTAGGTCCTCACTTCCGAGAAATTGAGATAAGCGCGTATGGTCGGCCGGTTCCTGATAGATGGTTTGCCCATCATATCCGATGACCTCGACATCACCCGGAGAGAGCCCAAGTTCTCGCATCAGGCTACGAGCGCATTCTGCGTAAACCGCGCCCACTGCGTAGTTCAACCGGCACAATTCGAAAATCGTGAGTTTGTTTTCAAAGGCGCGGAGTACGTCGCCAGCGACGGTTGCAGGCCAATCGTAGCTGCGTCCCGCTTTGAACGTCGGCCTGACCGGCAGGCCGTCACTGCCGATTTCGATATCAATCAGGACTGCGTCAATGCTATCGAAGGAGGATCCACTGTTGAGTCCAATCGCAGAGACCATAAAAGTTTAGCTCCCTGGCAAAGTGAGGTTCCGAGGTCCCGCCTAGCAGCCTCGCATTCTGGTACCATCGCATTTGGAACCCAATGATTGAAATTCTGATTCAGGATTAAAGAGGGAGAACCGTTCAAGGGGTTTGACATACCTCTCTTGTACCGAACCCCGTCGGCGTTTTAAACAGATTTATTTACCGCTGCTCTTTGCGAGATGGCGGCGAATGCGGTTTGGGCGATGCTTAAACGACTCGCGGACCCAACGCTGCCGCCAACAGCGCTGCTCTCCAGTCCCTGCCTCGTCGTATGGGCCAGCTGTGGCGCGTTCCTACCGCGATAAATTCATAAAAGCGCACCGGCAACCGTAGAGAAGATCAAAGGCGATCTTCCCCTGGTGGTCATTGCAACTCGACCTTGTGCTTGGTACATTTCGATTTTCCGAGCCGTCGACTTGCACCCCTTAGTCTCTTCGGCTTCCTGAGAGGAGCGGCAGCAGATAGAACAGCAAATAACCGAGCGATGTCAGAAACGCGGCGACATAGGTTAATGCGGCGGCATCGAGCACCCTGTTCACCGCATCTATCTCTCCGGCTCCTCGAATAAAGCCCATATCCACAAGCACTCTTTTCGCGCGATTCGAAGCGTCAAACTCAACCGGGAGAGTAATCAGATTGAACAACATAATGATTCCCCACGCAATGCACATAATGAGCAGCATCGGGCGAATAAGACCGGTCATGAAACCCACTATAGGCAAGAAAGCGACCGCCATATTCGCATAGCCGGCAAGTCCAACTGCCGCCATTCGCATATTCAGCGGTGCAAAAGCGATTTTATGTTGAATGGCGTGGCCACTCTCGTGGGCAGCAATCCCGAGAGCCGCAGTAGAGGAACCGTGAAAATTTGCCGAAGAAAGCACCAGCCGTTTGTTCAGCGGGTCGTAATGGTCCCCTAGCAAGTCATTCGACTCCACGATTTCAACATCATGGATGCCCGAAGCGGCCATCACGCGGGCTGCCGTTTCCGCTCCCGACATCCCTGAGGACGCAGGAAATTGGCTGTATTTCGCGTACGCGGCTTTGACCCGCCATGTAGCCCAAAGGGATAGAGCGAACGTTCCAAAAAAGAGCAAGATACTTAATCCAGTCATTTGTTCCTAGCGAGGCCGCGCCTCTGGCTTAAAATACTCATCTCCTTCGCCACTTCAAAGCGATATAGCTGTTTCGTTCTTAACGCGCATACCCGGCAACGGCGCCGCAAAACGACTTCCAACCAACCTGCGCTTTTTTCTTTTCCCCGAAACAAAGTCCGCATTAGCTTAACGCTTTATGGGGAACTTTTTTGAGGGGTACATGACGGAGTCATTTTTCGACGAGATGTTTGAGTCTCTGGGAAATGTACGTCCGCATTACCGAAAATTGTTTGACCGCTACGGCGGAATGTCTATCAAGGATTTCGAGAAAAAACGGGCCGCTGCCGACAACGCATTTCTCAGCCAGGGCGTCACTTTCACCGTTTATAACGATCAAGAAGGAACTGAACGCATCTTTCCTTTCGACCTTATCCCGCGAATCATCCCGCGAAAGGAATGGGAGCACGTCGAAAACGGCTTAGGTCAGCGGATCACGGCGCTCAACCTTTTCCTGCGCGACATCTATCATGAACAGAAAATCGTGAAGGATGGCGTGATTCCGGAAGAAATCATTCGCAGCGCCCTCCATTTCAGACCTGAGTTCATGGGTTTCGACGTTCCAAAGGACATCTACATCCATATCTGTGGAACGGACCTTATCCGCAACAACGACGGAAATTATCTCGTCCTGGAAGACAACGCCCGATGTCCTTCCGGCGTTTCTTACCTGCTAGAGAACAGGCAGGCGATGAAGCGAGTCTTCCCAAATCTGTTTTCGCGCTATCTCGTGCGCCCTGTGGACACTTACTGCCTGGAGTTGCTTGATGTCCTGCGATGCATCGCCCCCAACGGCAATCCGGACCCCAACGTGGTCCTTCTTACGCCCGGTATCTATAACTCTGCATACTTCGAACATTCATTTCTTGCGCGGACGATGGGCATTGAAATCGTGGTCGGTGCCGACCTCGTAGTTCAAGATGGTATTGTGTTCATGAAAACGACGCAGGGCTTGAAGCGCGTCGACGTGATCTATCGCAGAATCGACGATGACTTTCTCGATCCGCTGGTATTCCGCAAAGATTCGGTGCTGGGTGTTCCCGGCATAGTTGATGCTTACAGACGCGGTAATGTCAGCCTGGCGAACACGATCGGCACCGGAGTCGCGGACGACAAGGTAACCTACTGTTTCGTCCCGAAGATGATTAAGTATTACATGGATCAGGAACCCATCCTTTCCAATGTTGACACCTACTTATCGTACTTTGATGCCGATCGAGCGTTTATTCTGGAGAATCTAGATAAGCTGGTCGTGAAATCGGCAAACGAAAGCGGTGGTTACGGAATGCTCATGGGGCCTTACGCAACGCGCGAGCAACGCGATGCTTTCCGCAAGGCTATAGAGGCAAATCCGCGCAACTATGTCGCTCAGCCCGTGATTCAGTTGTCTCGGTCTCCTTCTTTCTGCGACGACCATTTTGAGGGACGTCACATCGACCTGCGACCCTATATTCTGTTCGGCGAAAAAATTGCTATCATCCCGGGCGGTCTCACGCGTGTCGCTCTTCGAAAGGGATCACTTGTTGTAAACTCTTCCCAGGGTGGCGGAAGTAAAGATACCTGGGTTCTCAACGAGTAAGGTAGCCTATCCGCTCTTATGAACAACCGTCGCAGGAGAATGTCAGGCGCACAAAATAGTGGAGAAGCAGAAGAAGCATTATGCTAAGCAGAGTAGCCGACGCCCTTTTTTGGTTGAGTCGATATACCGAACGCGCGGAAAATAACGCCAGAATGCTGGACGTTAATCTCCAGCTCATGCTTGACGCCCAGCTGATCAATTCCAAAAATCAACAGCATTGGGAATCAATCATCTTCACGCTCGAAGATAATGAGCTTTTTAAAAAGCACTACCCTGAGATCACAAAGGACTCGGTTGTCGAGTTCATCACTTTCGACCGGAGAAATCCCAATTCAGTGTATTCCTGCCTGGCTTTGGGGCGGGAAAACGCGCGGACTGTGCGGGAACAAATGTCGATCGAGATGTGGGAACAAATCAATCGGATGTTTCTGCTTTTTCGTTCCGGAGAGGCGAGGCGAATGTTTCAAGGCAGCACCTACGAATTTTTCAAATGGATTCTCGAGGGATCCCAACTCTTTCAGGGTGTTACCGACGCCACCATGTCTCACGACGAGGGTTGGGAATTCATCCAACTCGGGAAATATCTGGAACGCGCCGACCGCACTTCTCGAATCCTGGATCTCAAATATCACGTCCTTCTGCCGACAGGAGAGCAGATCGGCGGAAATGTCGATACCATCCAGTGGATGGCTGTTTTGAAGTCATGCAGCGCCCTGGAGCCATACAGAAAGCACTACCGCGGGCTAGTCGCGCCCTGGAAGGTGGTCGAGTTTCTCGTAAAGAACCCAACATTTCCCCGCTCCGTACTTTTTTGCGTACACTCTGTTGACGAGTCGCTGCACAAAATCACCGGCGTCGACCGCGGCGATTTTAACTACAAGGTTGAAGCCGAGCGGCTTTCCGGGAAGCTGCTGGCCGATCTCTCCTATATTACAATAGCGGAAATTTTTGAGTTCGGCCTCCATGAATTTCTGGACAGGATGCAGCTGCGATTGATCGAAACAAGCAATGCGATCTACACCGCATTTTGCGAATGGTTAGACACCGAGGAGGCAAAGCCGAGCCAACTGCAGGAACAGATCGGTTGAATTTCTCGGCCTCGCGTCGCTCGCGGCCTTGAAAAACGGCCAACTGACCTGCGGCGAAAGACATGCTATTTCGGGGACCGGACACTATTTTATCTCGGTTGCACGCATGTAATCCCTTAAAGGCTCGGGGATCACGATCGATCCATCGGAACGCTGATACGTTTCGACTAGCGCTACATAGAGCCGGGCCAGCGCCGTACCTGAACCGTTTAATGTATGGCAGAAGTGATTCTTTCCCTCCGCATCCTTGTACTTCAGATTCATCCGGCGAGCTTGATAATCTTCAGCGTTTGAACAACTCGAAACTTCCAGATACTGGCTCTGCCCAGGCGCCCACACCTCCAAATCGTACGTTTTTGCCATGCTGAAACCGAGGTCACCGGTACAAAGTTCAATGACCTGATAGTGCAGTCCAAGAATCTGCAACACCTTTTCGGCGTTCGCCGTCAGAGCTTCCAATTCTTCGTAGGAGGTCTCCGGCGTCGTTATCTTAACCAGTTCAACCTTGTCGAATTGATGAACCCGGATCATTCCCCGCGTCTCCCTCCCCGCCGATCCAGCTTCCCGCCGGAAACAGGGAGTATGCGCAACAAAATACTTGGGAAGCTCGTCCACAGACAGTATCTCGTCGCAATGAAAATTTGTCAGGGGAACCTCGGCTGTCGGTATTAAAAATAATTCCCCATCCTCCAACCCGTATGCCTCCTCTTCAAACTTTGGCAGTTGTCCTGTGCCAACCATGCTTTTCCGCCGGACCATGTATGGCGGTCCCATTTCCACATAACCGTGGTCGAGCGTGTGTAGATCCAGCAGAAACTGGATCAGCGCGCGTTGAAGCCGTGCGCCAATGTTAGTGAAACACACAAAACCGCTTCCGCTTATTTTCGCGGAGCGCTCCAGGTCAAACAAACCTAGTCTCGTGCCCAGATCAACGTGATCAAGGGGTTTGAAGCCAAATACCGGCCGTTCACCCCAGCTCCGAACCACGGGATTCGCGCGCGAATCTGGCCCGGTCGGAACACTCGGATGCGGCACATTGGGAATTCCATAGAGCAGCTCTCTTTGTGCTTCCTCGACGGTGGAAACCTGTTTTCCAAGCCTGGCGATTTCATCCCCGATTGCTCGGACTTTGCTCTCCAGATCAGCGCTCGACTCCTTTTTCGAGCGAAGCACTCCAATTTCTTTGCTCAGCCGATTTCTTTCCCCGCTCAGTCTTTGCGTTTCCGTCTCCAGGCGGCGCCGCTCAGCATCGATTTCCAATACCGCATCGATCTGCCGAACCAATTCCTTATCCCGCGCCGCAAGGCGCTCCCGAAAATGGTCGGGATTCTCGCGAATGAGACGAATATCGAGCATATTGTTTGATCGTTGTATCCCATCGGGATCAACAGTAAACAGGAATATTTAAAAGCCGGCACTACAGGCCAGCGGTTGGCCTCACCCGAGCGTGACTTGGCTACGGCGATCGTTTTCGGGAGCCAAGCAGGAGGGCCGGATCTCCGAGCCGGCCGCTATGACGAAGTAAACAATAGCCGTTCTTGGCGGGCGGCTCGGAGATCCGCCCCTACCTGATCCTCCCCGGTGCCGGGATGGGATACTAAGACGACCGAGGCTATGCTTGCAGTTGCGCAATCTGATTCAGAAGTTCCCGGTTAAGACGAATTCCAGCATGCAGATTTTCAATAGGGAAATTTTCGTTTGGCGAGTGCACCTTTGCGTCGGGCAACGCCAAACCTAGCAGCAGCGTATCGACTCCGAGGGTTTCCTTAAAGGTCTGCGTAATCGGAATGCTTCCACCCTCGCGAATGAAAGCGATTGGTCGGCCGAATGTTCTACGCAACGCTTCCTGTGCCGCTTTGCCAAATGCCGAATCGGGCCTCACAAGATAAGGTTTTCCTTCGTGCTGGGAGATGATCTCCATTTTAACCGAGTTCGGGCATTCTCGCTTCAGAAAATCAGTGATCACGGTTTTTAGCTCAGACGGGTCCTGATCGGGAACAAGGCGAAAAGAAATTTTAGCCATTGCCTTAGCTGGGATGATTGTCTTCGATCCCTCACCCTGGTATCCCCCTGCCAACCCATTCACTTCCGCGGTCGGCCTCGCCCAGACTCGTTCGAGAAAAGAATAGCCCTTCTCGCCTGCAAGCGTCGGCGAGCCCGTTACTTCCAACCAACTCTGCTCCGTGTACGGAAGGACGCTCCAAAGCTGTCGCTCCCATTCTTCCACCGGCCGGACTTTGTCATAGAATCCATTCACTGCGACTCTTCCGTCGTCGTCATGAAGCTTCGCTAAGATTCTGCTTAGTTCTGTCGCCGGATTAGCAACCGATCCCCCAAATATTCCAGAATGCAGATCGACGGCCGGTCCGCGCAAACGAATCTCCATGCAGAGGATCCCGCGCAAACCATAGGTGAACGTTGGAACGCCGGGAGCCACCATGCCGGTATCCGAAACGGCAACAACATCCGCTTGCAAGGCGGTCTTATTTTCTCGAAGAAAGCCTTCCAGATTTGGACTACCTATTTCCTCTTCCCCTTCCACAAGAACTATCAGGTTCAACGGCAAGTCGTGGTTCTCCGCCAGGGCCGATTCTATGCCGAGAATATGTGCAAGGATCTGTCCTTTATTGTCTGTCGATCCTCTGGCGATGACTCTTCCGTCTCTGATGACCGGTTCGAAAGGGGGCGAATGCCAAAGATCCAAAGGATCAGGCGGTTGCACATCGTAGTGTCCGTAAATCAGGAGCGTCCTTCGACCTTGTCTGTGCTCGTTGCGCGCGACGACGACGGGATTTCCCGGAGTCGAAAACTTCTGCGCCGACAGCCCGATTTTCCGGAAACGAGCTTCCAACCAGTTCGCGCACTCATTGACATGAGGTTGATAAACGCGGTCAGCCGATACAGATTCAAACCGCAAGAATTCGATCAGGTCGTCAACGGGATTCATACTCGGATTGAGCAAACCACACGGTTCGCGTTCAAACCAGTGCTGAGTGTCCGACTTTGGAGGTCGAGGACGATTTTTAAGATTTGACCGCTGCAAGTCCGAGGGACAACGAAAACGAATTGCCCGTGCTCATTCGCGTAAAGATGGAACAAATCCCCAACATATTGAGGTCAGAGTCGTCTATCACTCAAGAGATTGTACGTTTGAACTTGTCACAACTATCATCCCAGCCTACCGTCTGGAATCCTTGAAAAGCAAAACTGATTGCAGATGAGTCAAGTTCTTTTCGCGTCCGCATCTCGCCGGTCTGAGGCCCGGCCTCGCTAGGTTGATATCCATGTACCTTCAATCGCTCGAATTGCTTGGATTTAAGTCGTTTGCCCAAAAAACCGTTTTGAATTTCCATCCGGGCGTGACGGCGATCGTCGGGCCAAACGGCTGTGGAAAATCGAATGTCCTGGACGCCGTCCGATGGGTGCTCGGCGAACAATCGGCAAAGGCGCTGCGAGGCGGGGAAATGGCAGATGTGATTTTTAGCGGCTCGGACAGCAAACAGCCCGTCGGAATGGCCGAAGTTTCCCTGAACTTCGCAGACTGCGAGAAAGAGCTCGGCACCGAATTCAACGAAGTTAAAATCACACGAAGGGTTTTTCGTGATGGGCATTCGGAGTATCTCCTGAATAGAGCTCTCTGCCGGCTCCGGGATATCCAAATGCTGTTCATGGATACAGGAATTGGTCGAACTGCCTATTCGATCATGGAACAGGGCAAAATCGATCTGATTTTGAGCTCTCGTCCGGAAGATCGCAGAACCATTTTTGAGGAAGCCGCGGGAATTACGAAGTACAAGGCGCAAAAAAAGGAGGCTCTTCGCAAGCTGGAATATACGGATGCGAACCTCGTGCGGCTGGCGGACATCATGAAAGAAGTGAAGCGCCAGATCGGCTCTCTCCAGCGCCAGGCAGGAAAGGCGCGCCGGTACAAGACTCTCTTCGACGATTTGCGGACGCTCGACACACATTTCAGCCGAAAAGTCCAGGACGAGATGTTTGGCGCACTCAACCAGGCTCAGCAGGAAATCGAACGCCTGCAGGAATCGCAGCGTTCGCTCCAGGAGCAGGTTGAATCGCAGGAGTTTGGCCTTAGCCAGCAGCGTCACGATGTCGAGATTCTGGAAACAAAGATTTCCGACGGACGCCAGCGAGTTCAGGAGCTCAAAAATCAGCTGAATTCAGCTTCCGGCCGGATCGAATTCAATTTCGAGCGAATTCAGGAGGCATCCACTTTGCTCGAACGCTATCGCGAGGACGTTATCACAGCCGAGGAAAAATCAGCCATCCAGAGGTTCCAACTTGCGGAAGCTGAACAACAGCTTGGCGAAATCTTTGAATCTTTGCGTGCTGAAGAGAGCGAGCTTCAAGACGAGCAGCAACATGCAAACAGGATCAGATCGGAACGACAGGACGTTGAGCGATCCGTTCATGATTTCCAACAGCGCATTCAAGATCATGAGAACCGGTTCGCGGCCATCCGCGGTGACCTTTCTGCCACCCTCAACGAGCGTGAAGCAGGCGGAACACGTCTGGATCTGATCCTGCAGGAGTTGAAGCAAACGGAAGCCACGAGAGAACACCTCAAAGCTCAGGATTTGGATACGGAACAGCAGCTGCAGGCGGCTCAGGAAAAGGTTCAAAATTGCCGAGACGCATTAAAAGATCACGAGCACGAATTGCTCAATGCGCAAAAGCATTTGCACCAAATCGAGCGCGACATTGCTTCCAGCCAAAAGACGGTGACTGAACGAGACTCAAAACTGGAGGTTCTTAAACAGCTGAATGAGGAGGGAGCAGGCCTTGGCGAAGGCACTCAAGCCATCCTGAAAGGACTGGATAATCCGCAGCTCTACCGAGCTGCGATCGCAGGTGCTCTTGCGAATTTTATCGAAGTAGAAACCGATTTTATTCCCGCTATCGAGGCTGCTTTGGGCCAATATCTGAAGACTGTTTTCATTCGTGACCCATTGGTTGCCGAATCAATCGCTTCTATTCTTGCCAGCAAGAAGTTTGGACGCGCTGCCTTGATCTCAATTACGTCACCGGATACGAGCTCATCGCTTCAGACTCGAGGCCTTCCACAAAAGGCAATTGCCTGGGCCCTTGAACGGGTCAGATCTCACCCTGATGTGGTGCCAATACTCAACCGTTTGCTCGAGAATGTCGCGCTTGCGAGCAATCTGGCTGACGCCTTTGAAATCAAACAGAATGCGCAGGACATCGCCGTCGTGACGCTCCTAGGTGACTGCATTACCCGTGAAGGAGTTATTTTCGCTGGGGCAAATGGCGAGAACCGTAATTCGGTACTGCAGAGAAAAATCCAGATCCAGCGCCTCGAACAGGAAGTTGCATCTGCACGCCTTGGTCTGCTGAACCTGGAGAAGCAGCGAACCGAACACCTGGCGACCCTCGAAGTGAGACAACAAACCGTGCGCGAGGATCGCGAAAGCTTCCAGCGCGTGCAGGTCTGCGCTTCGACGCTGCAGGGTCAACTTTCTTTGCTCGACCGCGAACTGCGCGAAGCGGAAGGAAAAATCCAAAGCCTCACATGGGAGCGCGAGAACGTTCAGAATCGCTTGAACATCGCAGCCGCCAGGGTGCAATCATTGGAGGCTGAACTCGCAAGCAGCAACGAGGAGCTTTCCTCAACGCAGGCGCAGCTTTCCGCAGCATTGGCTCGAGCAGAATGCCTCCGGCGAGATGAGGACGCTCTAACCGATGTGATTAATGAGCTGCGCATCCGCGTTGCAACCGAGCGCCAGAGGCGAGATGACCTGCGGCGGCAGCAGCAGCCAATGGCTGTTCGACTTGCGGAACTCCAGGATCTCATCCTAAGCAGACAGCAGGAGATCGAAAACTATGCGGCCCGGATTGAACAGTTAAGAGCCGATAACGATGCGCTGAATGGTCGTATCGAACATTTGAAGTCGGAACAATCCGCGGCGGAAGCCGAAGTTGCGGACCTTTTGCAGGATCGCGCCGAGCGGATGCATGCGTTGGAAGCCGTGGAACAGAATTTGAGGCTCTTGCGCAGGCAACTCTCCGATTGCCACGATCAACGAGGCCAGCACGAGGTGAAATCCACCCAGCTCAATCTTCGGCTCGAGCACATCCGCGAACATGTTTCCCATCGTTACCAGGTCGATCTTACGAATTTTGCGCCTGATTGGTACGCGTTTAATGTCTCAGTCCGCGAGCAGCGTAAGCGACTAGACAAACCGCAAGCCTGGGCAGACGCAGCGCAAACCGATCTGGCAGCCGATTCGGGTCCCGAAATTGATTGGGAGTTCGTCCAAAGTGCGATCGCGGAAATCACGGAACGTCTCGACGCAATGGGACCGGTCAATCTTGAAGCAATTCAGGAATACGACGAGCTGGAGGAACGTCAGCGATTTCTCGAGGAACAGCAGAACGATCTGGTGAAATCCAAGGCAGAGCTCCTGGACGTGATTAATAAAATCAACGCCACCACCAAGGAACTGTTCGCCGACACCTTCGCGCAGGTCCGTGTCAATTTTCAGGAAATGTTTACCGAACTATTCGGTGGCGGAAAAGCCAACCTTCTTCTCGTCGATGATGCTGACCCTCTTGAAAGCGGAATTGAGATTATCGCGAAACCACCCGGCAAACAGCTCCAGTCAATATCGCTCCTGTCGGGAGGAGAACGGACGATGGCAGCCGTTTCGCTGCTGTTCGCGATCTACATGGTCAAACCCAGCCCGTTCTGCGTGCTGGACGAAATGGATGCTCCATTGGACGAGTCGAACATCAACCGATTCATCAGGATTCTCGATCGCTTTGTTCAACAGAGCCAGTTCATCGTGATCACCCATAACAAACGGACTATAGCCAAGGCAGACATTTTGTATGGGGTGACCATGGAAGAGCACGGCATAAGCAAGCTCGTCAGTGTGAAATTAACCAAACGCGCTGATTCCTCCGCACAGAGCGATCTTATCGGAACCGCCCGATCCGCCCCAAGTATCGCCGAAACCTTTGGCAAGCACGGCGATCTCCAAAGCGAGAGGAATCCCTAGCTATCGTTCACAAATACCAGCGACTCTTTTGCTTGCGCATGAAACTTGAGATAGGCCCATGCGATGTACAACCCTGGGCATTTTCGCCGATGTTCGTTTTTCATGGATAGGGACGGCCTCCGTGCCGCCCGACTAACGCGCATTGTTCCTAGCGCGGGCGTAGCCGCAACCAAAAACTGTTTCGGCTGCCGAGCCTACTGGCGGGCTATGTCAGCGCTTGGTAGGGTCCGATCCCGCACCAGTTTCTGCTGAATGACATCGAATCCATCCTTCCGGGTCCTCTAGAAACTGGTGCTGGATGCGACCCTACCTTTTACGTTTCGACCAATTGTAGGCCATCGAACTGAGAATCGTCGCGCGCCCCATTCGCGCGCCCCATTAAAATCAACAGATAGTTTCAGGAGAGTTCGCCCAAGATTTTTCTTTTGCCGGATCCGCGGGATGGGCAATGTGTGATTGTCATTGCCGGGCACCGGAAAGCAGCCTCGGAAACCCCGATCGTCAGGTCAATGCCGGCAACGATCGCAGGACCGGACTCGAGTTTGGCGTGGGTGCCGCTTCTGGGGATATTTTGTCCTCCGGTTTGTTCGCATGCTCGCTCTTTGCAGGCGTCGCCTCGGGAAGAACGATCACCCTCGGCTCAGACGGAGATAGGTCCGATTTCTCGGAATTCGTTCGGGTATGCGAACGCCGGACTTCTTGATGCCTTGACTGAGCAGCGGCATGGGAGCGCCTGTCATTGCCTGTGAAAAACCTTTTAAGGCTGTGATAGATATTGTGCCATGTATCGTCGGCTTGTGCGTGCGGTGCCGCAGCCGACAAAAGAAAGCAAAAAAGCAAGACGCGGTTCATGTTAGCTCCACTGATTCAATCGGTGACTTTCCGCCATCAATACCGCTCGCCAGGGTCGCGGCTAAGCATCCGATGCGCAAAAGCCAGATCCGAAAAGCTCTTCGCCCGAATCTCCACCCACGTCAATGCTGGTCTCAGGAGCGGCCTCGTCAGCTTTTTTTTAACGAGGAAAAAATAAGATTTAACACGCATCGATGAACTGGTTTAGAGTCCTCTTATGCTTCAGCCCTCCAGGCGGTCGTTCGTTTGGGGAACGTCAACCTCAAGCTATCAAATCAAGGGGGCCCTTGCCGAAGGCGGACGAACCCGCTCGATATGGAACACGTTCGCCCATACCCCACATAAGATCGAGCGATCCGAGACAGGCGACGTCGCTTGTGATCATTACCATCGTTACACAACGCACCATTTGAATATTGCGCAAGGAACGGTTCTTAAGGCCCTCCGGTCGGTTGATGGATCTTTTGAACTTGGGACAACGTTCAATGTGCATCTGGCCATTGCGGCGGACGGTTACCGCCCAACTTTTGGTATCGTGAAGGTCGATTTTAAAGGATCATCCCTGAACCGAGGCTTGATCGATTTCATTCGGGTCGCTGTGAATCCCCGCCAAAAAGGAGAAAACCATGGCCCTAAAACCGGCTTTGCGCGGTGAAGTGACCGGCGCCGAAGTTGAACGACGGCATCATGCTGGCCCGAAGATAGGAATCTGGAAGCGATTAGAAGGCTTTTCCCATTCCAGCACCCTGACGGCTTACCTTATTTTCCTGCCACCGGCGCTTCTGCTCTTTACGCTTTTTGTTGTCCTACCCGTCGCAGAAGCCGGCTACTATAGCTTCTTCAATTGGAACGGCTACGGATCACCGCAGAGATGGGTTGACCTGGACAATTTCGTTCGCGTCTTGAACGACCCGATTTTTCATCAATCCCTGATTAACAATCTGCTGGTCATTGCTGTCTCGGCATTTGTCCAGGTACCGGCTGCTCTGTGGCTGGCGCTCTTAATTTCGGACCGCAGCCGATCAAGCGTGGTTTTCCGCGCGATTTTTTTCCTGCCCTACATTTTGGGCGAAGTGGTCGCTGGATTGATCTGGCGCTACATGTACGACGGCAATTACGGAGTGGTTGCCGTCGTTTTCCACTGGTTCGGCCGCGAAGCGCCCCAAGTACTTGCCGAACGGGGATGGGCCACCGCGGCTCTGCTGCTTGTGATTGTCTGGAAATATTTCGGATTTCACATGGCCCTCTTCATTGCCGGACGCCAGGGAATTCCCGGAGACATAGTTGAGTCAGCACAAATCGATGGGGCGCACCGGTGGCAGATTACCCGGCATGTCGTCCTGCCAATGATGCGCCCTGTCGTTGTGCTCTCGCTGTTTTTCAGTATTCTCGGGTCCCTTCAGACATTTGCTATCATTGCGGCATTGACTGACGGAGGTCCGTCCAATTCAACGCATTCGGCTGTTTCCTATCTGTATACCTTTGGGATCAAGCGGATGCGGGTGGGTTTCGGCAGCGCGGTCGGTGTCGTGCTGTTCATTATCTGCGTTCTGGTGATGTTGTTCTACAAACGATTGTTTATGCGTGAGAAGGAGGCGAGCTAATACATCGTGAAGCAGGGGAGCCTGTTTTTATACTATCGCTGGGTACTATTATTTGTAGCAGCCGGATTGTGCCTTTTGCCACTTTGGGCCACGGTCCTTGGCGGCTTTAAGTCGACCGGCGATCTTCGAACCAACCCTTTTGGATTACCAAAAGAGTGGATAACGGATAACTATTTCTCGATCGCTGCGAGCACCCGTTTTTGGGGATTGCTTTGGAACTCCTTTATCATCACGTTCTTCACGGTTGTTTTCACTTTGCTGGTAAGTTCAATGGCCGCGTTCACGCTGGCTCAGCTTCGATTTGCCGGTAGAAGATGGATCGGTACCTATTTGTCCCTGGGACTAACCTTCCCTTTCGCCACTGCGGTGTTGCCCGTGTTTATCAGGGTACGCGATATGGGACTGCTCGACTCGTACTGGGGAGTTATCCTGCCGCAGATTGCATTTAATCTCGGTTTCAGCGTTGTGCTTCTAAGGGGATTTTTTTCCGAGCTGCCAAAGGAACTTTTTGAAGCGGCGTTCCTCGATGGTTGTAGTTATCCGAGGATTTTCTGGCAGATCACGCTGCCTTTGTCGCGCCCGATTCTGGCCACTGTAGGGGTTCTGGCTCTGGTAGGAAGCTGGAACGAATTCCTGCTGCCTTTGGTAATGATTAACCGTGATGAGATCTATCCCTGGCCGCTCGGCATAATGCAGTATCAGGGCCAATATGGTACAGACTGGGGTAGAGTACTGGCCTTCGTCAGTCTAACAATGGCTCCGGCCATTTTCTTCTACCTGCTCGCCCAAAAGCATATAATCGCCGGTCTCACATCCGGAGCCGTGAAAGGTTAGCTAGCGCTCACAAGCACCTGCGGCTCTGTGGCTTGTGCAAGGAACGTGGGAGGATCGGTGTACCATCGCGGTAGGGCCAGATCTCCGAGCTGCCCACCGAGAATAGCGCCTTCGCCTGATGAGTATGACTTGTTGGAACGGCCGGCTCGGAGATCCGGCCCTACCTCCAATCATAGACACCGAACGGCGAACCGGGAACAGTGATCTGGTTCCAAAGCCAAGTTCTCAGCCATCGAGGACTAGGTCGAGCTCGATCATTAAGACCAGATCCCGAAAATAATTAGGGAATCGTGCTCGTCGTCGTGCTCGTCTTCTCGATTTATTGGGCTTCTGCGCCGAGAAAAGAGCCGATCTTCTTGGCAATTATTTTGTTCCGTTAGTGTGACGGTGAGAAGTTAGAATTCTCGAGGACGACGACGAGTAACCTAGAAAAGGGCGCTTTTCCTGGGTGAGGAATGAACACTTTTTCCGGCCCAAAAATGTCAAAATCGCAACTTTTGCAATCTGCTCAGCACCAGTAAGATGCAACCAGTGT
>DASZHC010000130.1:0-5642 GCA_035938215.1 Chthoniobacterales bacterium | reverse complement strand
CCGAGCCTCTCAGCCAGCAGAACGCTCCGACGCCTAATCGCGCCGGCGATCTGCCGTAGGAAGCGAAACGGCAAGGTCAGACGCCAGGACCCCGAACTGTAGATTTTAGCGAGGAGCGCCCGCGACTGGGCCAGTTCCTCGTCTCGCGACTGAAGCTCTCTCGAGAGCTGGCTCAACCGCGTTTGAACCTCGCTTAGCTCCGACTCCCGGTTTCGCAACTTGCCCTCGAGTTCATCTCGAGTGTTTGATGCAACTCCAAGCTGCTGCACCGCCGTGCCCTTCATCCGATCCGACATCTAATACCTCCTCTTTATCGCAGAACTGCAAAGCAAACAAATAACGATGGTAATGCTCGTGCCTTACCTCCTCTGCGGCAGCACTGGTGTACCATTGTCCGGTAAGTTCAAGCGGCTCGCTCGGAGCTATAGGAAAAATGTCGACGGCCATGTCCTGCGTACCCAGTAGATTAGATTACCAGTTTGACCCGTAACCAGTTTAATCCGTGCTTTCGCTTTTCCGGCTGCGAGTTGACAAAGATTCAAATAATCTATCCTCTGTCAACCCATTTATCGACGGGTGGTGTCCGTACTAGCGTAGGTAGGGCCGGATCTCCGAGCCGGCCGGTTCCCGGATGGCGGCCCGTTTCTCGACGGGCGGCTCGGAGATCCGCCCCTACCTACGCTTCTCCCAGCATGTGATTTTTGCGCGCTAGCCTGCAAGTTGACCGTTTTGAACATTTACTTCAGGTATCGCACTGCTATTGTCGCCGCATGCAAGAGTTCGAGCAGGATGTACGCATTCTTCGGCTCCTGAAACCGAGATTGCCCGAGCGTCCGGTGATCCTTGATGTCGGTGCGTCGAACGGGAGGTGGACACGGGAGATCGTGAAAATTTTCCCTGGCGCCACGGTGTTTCTATTTGAGCCCGGCACGGCATACACCGATGAAATGCTGGCAACCCTGGATAGTCATGAGCAGCTTAAGCTTTTTCCCATCGCTATCGGCGAAAGAGACGGACCGGTGACCTTCCATGTGCACCCCGACCCGCAAGGATCAACGACTGTCGATTGGCAGGAAGGAAACTTCGCGATGCCAATTACGGTGCCGATGAGGACGATTGACAGCCTTATCAAGGAAGGCGCGATTCCGCCGCCGGACTTGATCAAGATGGACATCCAGGCCGGTGAATTGGCGGCGCTCAAGGGCGCTATCGGAACGCTTCCAAGCGTTCGCGTTCTCCATCTGGAGACATGGATCATGCAGGCCTATGGGGGCAAGATTCCGCTGCTCGTGGACCTGATGGTATTTCTGCGACCGTTGCGTTTCCGGCTCTTCGACCTGGGAACGCAATTCCGAACCGATACCGGTGCGCTCTATTCAATCGACGCATCCTTCGTGAATGAAAATTTCACGTAAGCTCGTTGAAAGGAATCTAGTGTCCTGTCCCCGAAATAACATATATTTTGCCGGAAGCCAGTTGGCTGTTTTTCAAGGCGCGAACGAGCGCCCATATCTGAATCATACGGGCCGAGAGAGCAACGCGGAAAAACGGCCAACTGGCTCCGGCCCGAAGGGTTGCGATGAAAATGGGCCGGCGACGGCGTTGCTCGTCGGTCACGTATCCATTGAGATATGCTCCGCTCCTCGCGCCTTGTCGACGGCCCATTTTGATCGGAACAAAATACATGCTATTTCGGGGACAGGGCACTAGCACCGATGTATCAACGGCGGGACCGGGGATCCTAAAGGTACCGGATTCCTACACCACTTCAATCCACGCACGAATCAAAAACCCAAATCCAATATGCCGATCACGCGCGGGGCAATACCCCGGACCTTTAACAAAATTTCGGTCCCGCAAGAGCGAAGCCGCTCCCCCAATCGCCGCTGCTCCCAATGCGACCCTGAGATCCTTGATCTTGCCGTTCTAGGTGTAGCCTCGCTAGAACTGAATCCTCAGTTTGCCGCGAACCCAACTTGCGCGTTTTGAAATGTTGTTATGGGCGATTTTTTGAAACGTAATTCCGAGACTTATTGCTGGATTCAAGGGCGGTGACCGCTCTTATTCATTAATTAGTTGACGCGATCGAACAAACTCTCAGGATGTTCATCCTGATATTCGCGGTCCACCGTAGAGCCAAACAAAAAATTCCGTAAGATGATTTTTTCGTTTTTGAAGCGCCGCAAGAAGACGGTGGAAGCACCTAATTTCAAGCCAATAGTAATAAACCCGGTTGAGACGCGGCCATCACCAACTCGCCTTAGAGATGCGACACTCGTAATCACACATTCCGAAATCTGTGACCGGCATGGCACCGGCGCGTTATTAGGCAAGATCTTTAAGGATGAGCGAGCGCTGTTTGTACTTTATTCCCGAAATCATTTCGACACCCAGAGCCTGGGCACTGTTGCCTATCACATGCCTCATCCCGAGCTGGAGCTCGAAGTCGCCGAGCGCAAGGTGGCAGCGCTGCTCCACGGTCATGATGTGAAGCGCATCCTCTGCGTTCCTTTTTACCCGGATGACGCTCTATCCGCCATCGTGGCCGCGAAGCTCACGAGAGTCCCATTGGTGACCTATATCATGGATGACCAGAACCTGTTCTTACAGGGAATCCCTGATCCGCTGATGAAGATGTTGCTGGAGCGTTCCGCGATGCGCTTTGCCATTTCGGAGGCGCTCCGCTCTGGTTTCAATCAAAAATATGGTCTGCCGGTTTGGATTATTCCACCGGCAAATAGCCGGCGCCTTTTCGCCCCTGTTGATTTTCCGCCGCCCAACAATCAGACGCCCAAAGGCGTGATTATCGGCAACGTGTGGAGCCAGGAGATGTTGCAGCAGCTTCGAGAATTGGTCAAAGCTTCCGGGATGACCGTAGAGTGGTTTGGTAACGCTGGAAAGCCCTTCATCCAACTTGATCCAGCAGAACTTTTCAAAGAAGGAATCATACTCCACGGAACTGTGGCGGAGGACGAGCTCGTGCGAGCACTTCGACAATTCGACTACGCAATTTTGCCGAGTGGCAACATGTGTGGGATGATCGAGCACGACTGGCTGTTTCGCGCCAGCCTTCCTTCCAGGTTGATTTACATGCTGACCACAGCCCATCTGCCAATCGTGGTCTTGGGTGATCCCGAAACCGCGGCCGGCCAATTCGTTACCAGGTTAGAGCTCGGTGCCGTCTCTCCGTACAGAACAGGCGAATTTCGAGCAGCGGTGTCAGAGGTGACGAACGCAAAGACGACAGCGAGGATCCGGCGGAAAGCGGCTCAGCTGGCGCCGACATTTGAGAGCGAGCCGATCAGCGAATGGATTTGGCGCTCAGTTCAACTTGGCAAGCCATTAGATGATCGGTACGAGAAAGTTTTTGAGCTCTTTCGCTCAAGCGATTCGAATCCCGAGTGATACCGGATCCGCGACAATGCTTCACGAGTAAATCAGCAGGGACCTCGTCACAATGTCAAAAAGTCCCTAGCGCAAAGCGACCGCAGTCGCCCAGCGCGCATCAGCCATCGACGCTTTGCCCCGGAAACCCGATCTCGCGCAGGGCAAGCGGGAGGGTCTCGAATTCCTCGCTCCGATCATTGGTCAACTGACGACAACAATCCAAGGCACCGTGTCAGCGACCCAGGCCGCCACAGCGACAATCAATGATCTTGCGCCTAACTAAGCTGATAGCGATCTCTCAACGGATCGAAATGCTGACCGAATCGAGCAATAACATTCATGCCCGAACCCGGCGTACGGAAGACCACCTGCGGAAACTCGAAGAACATTTTGATAGACTAAGACCCCTAGTAATCCTTCGATGAGCGGCTCGGTGAACAGTTCAAGTCATTCGATCAACGGTTTCATGAGCGGCTCGCAATTTCCGAGCCCTGGCTGCCGGAAGAACATTTCGCTCATTCCGAACCGGAATACTATCTTATCTAGTTGCCTTTTTGTACAACTTTCTACCGAACCGGGTACTCCTGGATGTCGGCGCAAACGTGCGCGACTTTACCCAGGTCGTTTCCGATTCGGGTTACCGGGTTTATTCTTTTGAGCCTTTTCCGGCGACTTTTGAGCGGTTGAAGGCAAGGCAGACCGCGACGATGTGAAGACATTCAACCTTGTCTGCCGGCCGTTAGACTACGCGTTCTGGCAGTTCGATCTGGTGTTGGACCGCTCAAATTTGACATTGTTCGAAGATCGCCGCTACTCGGCTTGATTATCCTCGGCGCGGGGTTCGGCAAGGAAGAGCAGCTTGGACTGCAGAGGGTCGGACCGCGTGATCCATCCGGGAGCGAGCCAATATACGAATTTAGGTGCTACGATGAATGGCGGCTGCCACGATTTTTGCATTTGGAGAACGTGCGGATAATGGATGGCGTATCGGTTGCGGATCATCGCACCCAGACACCATACGTCTCCCCAAGGTGAACGGGAATCAACAGCAGATCGGCTCTGAGCTTTTTCGCCAACGTCCGTGCTATTGTGGATCCAGGAATTTCGTGCTGCCACAGCCTGTACAGAAAATAGTCCAGGGAAAAAAAAGCTGGACGTCGACCGAAAGCTCGCAGGTTAAGGCCAGCTTTCTTCCCGCAAAGTTCTAAGCTCTCACGAGTAAAATAATTGAAATGCTCCGGCAACAATAAGGGCCACCGTCGCCCCATTACGCGCGCCTGAAAGCTGTCCAGATCTGGCACATTGGCAAACAGATATCCGCCTGGTTTTAGCAGCGCAGTGCAGAGCCGGACGAATTGGACTGGATCGGTAACGTGCTCGAGCACATCCCAAAGCGTCACGACATCGAAAGACGACTCGGGCAACGCCGCCTTTTGCAGCGTTGCGCAGTAAACTTCACCATGTCCGCCCAGGATTGTCCTGGCTCTCGCGCACAGGCCACGTGCTGGTTCCACACCAGCCACCTTCCAGCCAGCCTGAGCGCAATGGCTCAAGAACGCTCCCGACGCGCAACCGACATCGAGGAGTCGGCCGGAACCAACATAACGACTGACAATTTTAAGATGCTGGAAGGCCGTCTTGTCGCGACCTCTCCTCTCAGCTTCGTAGACTTTATCGTCGAGTTTGCGGTAGAGCTCGGTGAGCTGTTCTTCGGTGAGACTCGCTACCGCAAAGCCAAACCTGCAATCTTTGCATCGCAAGATCCGCCCATGGGAGACCGCAATTCGGGACGAGCCAAGCGAGGATTCGTTCAATTCGATATCTTCTGGCGCGTCGATGTGTGTGGCGAGGTTAGTACTTCGGCAAATGGGACACTCACTTACATTTTTGAGCATGACCTTGTGTCCCCCGACTTCGGCTTTATTCCCCTTTTTAACCGATTCCCTTTGCGCCGCGCATTCCAGATCGTCCGAACCAGAATCCGAAAATAATTCGGGGCAGCGTCAACGATTCGAAAAGAGGAGCTCCACATATCAACCGTTCGATTGATCCATGAGATTGGCACCTCTTCGATATCGTAGCCCGCCAGCAACGGCTTCAGCCCGGTTTCGACGTTGGCAGCGAAATGAGGTTCCTCAATCTCGAGTTCTTTTAGAATATCGGACCGATATAACTTAAGATTGTTAGAAATATCGCGCACGTGCCCGATAAGAAAAAGTTTGACTAAAATGTGAAAGGACCGGTTGCAAACTATT
>DASZHC010000129.1:0-6804 GCA_035938215.1 Chthoniobacterales bacterium | reverse complement strand
CATGGATGATATCAATGAGGAAGAAATTGAGCGACGGCTTAATTGGTTTGAAAGTGATGTGATTCCGGCAGTGGAATATTTCAGGAAGTATTCAAAGTATAATTTTGTCGAACTGAATGGCGATCAGCCGGTCGAGGCAGTCCAGCGGGAGCTCCTTTTGAAGGTTTTTGGCTAATAGTGATTAGCCTGACCTTCTCACAAATTTTGCAAATTTGTGAGAAGGTCACCGGGGCGCAAATTGCTTGAGAAGCAGCTTGCCGGGGCGAATGCTTTTGCGGCTATGCGTGTTAGGAGG
Organism: Chthoniobacterales bacterium; assembly: GCA_035938215.1. GTDB lineage: Bacteria > Verrucomicrobiota > Verrucomicrobiia > Chthoniobacterales > JAFAMB01 > DASZHC01. Next base: position 6,509 of record DASZHC010000129.1, on the reverse strand, counting down.
CGCCATTACGCAGGAAGGGTTAAGATCAGAATCTGGACAACAAACACCCGCAGAATCATTACTAACGGATAAACGGCAGCGTACGCAACGAGAGGCCGGTCGGAATTCGTGATAGTCCCCGCGAAAGCCAGGGCAGGCGGATCGGTCATGCTGCCGGCCAAAACCCCGCATATGGTAGCGAAGTCCAGTTTGACGATGATTCTCGCGACAAAACCCACCAGAACAAGCGGGAACAGCGTCAGGAACGCCCCGGCTAGTATCCAGTAGACGCCGCTACCGGAGATCAAGACCTCCAGGAATCGGCTACCGGACTTCAATCCGACACACGCCAGGAATAAGACAATCCCAATCTCCCGAAGCGCTAAATTGGCGCCCGGGGTCAAGTACCAGATTAGGGGACCCACCCTGCCAATTTGGCTGAGCACAAGTGCCACAATAAGCGGACCCCCAGCAAGGCCCAGTCTCACCGGAGCTGGAGTTCCGGGAAGAACAATCGGTACGCTGCCCAAGATTACGCCGAGTAAAATGCCTACGAAAACCGGAAGCACGTGTGGATGATCCAAAGCGGCGGGCTTGTTACCAATAAGGCCCGCAACCTTTGTGACTCCGCCTTCGGATCCAACCACAAACAAAAGATCGCCAAACTGCAGGCGTACATCATCGCCCGCCGCAAACTCGACCTCTGCTCTGGTGACGCGGGTTACGACGGCGCCATACAGCTGCTCAAAATTCAGTTCGCGTAACGACCTTCCCAGCACCGATCGTTTCGTGACGTACAATCGTTCCGTGGTCAGCTCACTGGGAACGGTTTTCAGATCGATAGCGCTTTTGCGGCCGATCACCCTTTCGAACTCCAAAAGCTTTGTTTTCGAACCGACCAGACGTATCACATCGCCCACATGAATCACGGAGTCATCAGCGGGGACATTGACGCGTCCGTCTCTATACAGTCTGGAGAACACGATACCCGACTCCAAAGCGAACGGTACATCGCGCAAACCCAGGCCATCGACATTGGGATTCGTCACCTCTAGATCGACGTGTTCCGGAGTTCGGTCGTCCGAAATAGAGGCTTTCTCACCAACGATCTCGTCGATTTTGGGGTCAAGGCCAAACACCTTTTGAATTAGTAACATCGTCAGGATAATCCCGATGATGCCAAAAGGATAGGCCACGGCGTAGGCCATACCCAGAAGGTCGGTGGTACTCGAAGGCTGATCATTGAACCCCTGAAGCACTGCTTGCGCGGCGGCCAGACTCGGGGTGTTGGTTGTGGCGCCAGAGAAGATCCCGGCAACCGCGGGTATGGAGAATCGAAACAGAACGCGGAAACACGCTGCAATTAGCCCGCCTAACAAGACAACGGCTGTTGCGAGCACGTTCAGTTGCAAGCCTTGACGCTTTAAGGATGAGAAAAAACTCGGTCCCACCTGGAGCCCGATCGTGTAGACGAAAAGGATGAGTCCAAAATCTCGCACAAATTCAAGAATCCGTTCATCGATATGCATCCCAAGCTGGCCAAAAAAGATCCCGACGAACAGAACACCGGCCGTGCCGAGACGAATCCCTCGAAACCCCAGACTGCCGAGCGCAAGTCCAACCGCAGCTACAATACTGATGGCCAGTACCGCCTGCGCAACGATTCCGGGCGCTAAAGATTCCATCCAGTGGAACATGTCAAGATCGCTCCGATTCAGTACAGTGGTTCACCCGTGAAATCAGGGTGGATTGGTCATGCAGTCCGCAAATAAACCGCTGAGCGCCACGATGAGCGCTCCCGCCCGCCAGGCCGAGCCGTAGCGGCTGCGGTAACCCCGGCACCACGATGGGCACAGTGCCCAACGCAATGGCGAGCGCGATGCCGATGAACAGGGGAATGAAGTGCATCTCATTGAGCGAGATGTAAGGGTATACAGGTTGCGTCAAGAGCAGCGCACCTTGGGCGAAGCGGCCTCGCTATAGAGCGCGCTGGGAAGATTGCGGTGGATCTCGGCGACGGTAACGCCGTGGTCCTTAAGGTTGAACGGGGCACTCATAAGCAAATTTCTTTCTTTTGTCTGTTTTTCTATACAAAATCTCTTTTATCTTCGCATAAGCATCACGGTGGGTAATCGCCCGTGTTATATCGTTCCAAGTTGTCGATCGTCGCCGTCTGTGCCGAGATTAACCAGTATCGCGTTCGGAAACAATTCCGACTAATGTTCCATTGTCCACCACAGGTAGTGCGCCGACGTCCTTCTCATCCATTAACCGGATGGCATCAATAACCATCGCATTCGGACCAATCGACCAAACGCTGGAGGCTTTTTTATGCGCCAACATCGCGCTGACACTTCCGCTGACTTTCATATTCGTTTTTAGTTTGTTCCAACCATATGTTTCCTTTTCCAATTCCAATCACCGATCCGTAAGGGCCGCGACTCCGGGCAATTCCTTTCCCTCCAGAAGCTCGAGAGATGCGCCTCCTCCCGTCGAAATAAAAGTCATCTTTCCCGCAAGGCCGAACTGTTTAACCGCGGTCACCGAATCGCCGCCTCCAATGATGGTTTTCGCATCGGAAGCCGCCAGGACTTCGGCTAATTCCCTGGTGCTGGCCGCGAAATCTGGAATTTCAAAAACCCCGACCGGCCCGTTCCATAGAATGGTCTTGGCCTTGCCGATTTCGACCTTGTACTGCGCAATAGTCTCTCGGCCGATGTCAACTGCTTGCCATCCCTCAGTGATGCCTTTACCCGAAGCATGCGCGGGCGTGTTACGGCTCTGTGCGCCAGCCTTTAACTCGTCCGTCTCGATGTCGTCGACGGGTAACAGAAATTTGACGTCTTTCTCTTTAGCGAGCGCCAAGAGCTCTTCGGCGAGATGAACCTTGTCGGCCTCTACCCGACTTTTCCCCGTTGGAATTCCAAGCGCTTTGTAGAAGGTGTACGCCATGGCACCGCCGATCAAAAACACGTCGGTTTTTTCCATCAGCGCCTTGATCACGGCAATTTTATCGGAGACCTTTGAGCCGCCCAGAATCACCAGAAACGGCCGATCCGGCTTTGCCAGCTCATCCTTTAAATATTGAAGCTCGCGCTCCATCAATAACCCCATAGCAGCCTGCGGCAAGTATTTGGCTACTCCAGCCGTACTGGCATGCGCACGGTATCGTCTGTGATGCGGATCTTTCCATCGATCTCCTCGGTCGGCACATTAAAATCGACGCGCACGCCGGAGCCCGCATCAAAGATACTGGAACGCGAATCATGAAGGAAATCTGTCGAAACCACTTCGTCTTCGGTATAGCCAAGAATCCCTTTTAAATAGGTCTCGCCGGGTTTTGTCATTGTCTCCGGACGAACTACCTTTTGAAACTCTTCATCCGAGAGGAACTTCAGCTCCTGGTTAGCTTCTCTGAGAGAGAGATCATGCTCGTGCGCATAATGGGCTAGTTTATGGGCTAGTTTAGCGCATTTATCGTATCCAATAATCGGGCTCAGTGCGGTAACCAACATGAGAGAGCGACTCACAAAATAATCGATTCTGGCTCTGTTTACTTCGAGACCGGTAAGGCAGTGACGCACAAAGCTAGCGCTCACATCGGTCAGCAGTCGAACCGAATGCAAAAAATTGTGAATTATGACCGGCTTAAAGACGTTTAGTTCGAAATTCCCCTGGCTGCCACCAAACGCAATCGCGGCGTTGTTGCCATGTACCTGAACCGCTACCATCGTTACCGCCTCGCACTGGGTGGGATCACCTTACCGGGCATGATTGAAGATCCGGGTTCGTTCTCCGGAATGGAGAACAAATCTGCTCAAAGCGGCGTTGCGGCTGGTATTAGTGAACCGCAGATTCACTTCGTGCTGGCGCCCGCTTCCTTCGATACTTCTTCTTGCGCACCTAGCTCGCGGGCCACCGGCGTCTCCTTCTTCGCGGAGAACCGCTCAACCAGGTAAAACAAGACCGGAACCATAAAGATCGCGATGAACGACGCCGCCAGCATGCCCCCGATAACTGCTGTACCGATGATCTGCCGGGAGACAGCCCCCGCACCTACTGCGACCCAGAGAGGGACGCAGCCCAAAATGAAAGCAAACGAGGTCATGAGAATCGGGCGGAGACGCAACCGCGCACCTTCCAAAGCAGCATCTCGGAGGGATTTACCTCTCTCGCGCTCTGCTCGGGCAAATTCCACGATCAGAATGGCGTTCTTAGCGGATAGTCCGATCAGCATCACAAGCCCAATCTGGGCATAAATATTATTTTCCAGTCCTCTCCCGAACAAGGCCATGAACGCTCCAAATACCGCGATCGGGGTGCCAAGCAAGACGCTTATCGGCAGCGCCCAACTCTCATACTGCGCGGCAAGAATTAAAAATACTAACAGCAATGAAAGCCCAAAAATCAATGCAGGCGGCACGCCTTGTTGCGCCACTTTTTCCTGATACGACATGCCCAGATAGTCGTATCCCATCCTGGCCGGCATCGTCGCGGCAAATACCTCCTCCAGCGCTTTCATAGCTTGAAGCGAGCTTACGCCCGGCTTCGCCGTCACGTTCAGCTGCGCACAACGGTACAGGTTGTAGCGCATCGTAAACTCCGGCCCGTACGCGCGCTCAATGTCGATGAAGGCGCCAAGAGGTACTGCTGTGCCATTATTGTTCTTGACGTAGAATTGTCCAAGATTCTGAGCATCGGTCCGATAATCCCCCTCGGCCTGCACATAAACCTGCCACTGCCGGCCGAAACGATTGAAATAGTTTACGAACAGGCCACCCATGAATGTTTGCAGAGTTTTGTAAACCTGCGAAAGCTCAACCCCTTGCTTCGAAACTTTATCGCGATTCACATGCACATAAACCTGGGGCACTGCCGGAATGAAAGTTGGAGTTATGCCCGCGATTTCCGGCCTTTTGACGGCTTCCTCGATGAATTTCTTTGTCTGGCTCGCCAGAAACGGGACGTCTCTGCCGGCACGGTCTTCGAGCATGAACGTTACGCCTCCGGACGTGCCGATCCCCGGAATCGCCGGAGGCGGAAACACAAATGCCCGGCCTTCCGGCAACGAGGCCAAAGCCCGGTTCGCGGAGGCCTTGATATGCTCAATGTGCTCCTCGGGATTGGTCCTCTCTTCCCATGGCTTGAGCGTCACAAAGAAAAATCCGTTATAGGTGCTGTAGACCGTGCTCAGCAGACTGAAGCCCGAAATGCTTGTGACCTTCTCGACTCCGGGCGTATGCATCAGAATCTCCTCGACCTTTTTTGCCGCGTTATCGGTTCGCTCTAACGAAGCGGCGTTGGGGAGCGACAGATTTGCGTAAAGGAAGCCCTGGTCCTCGTCGGGCAGAAACCCCACCGGGATCCGACCCCCAAGCCATCCCGTTGCCACCACGAATAATGCAAGGAAAAGGACAGCGAACAAGCTTCGCCGGATCAGGAGCCCGCACAAAGCCACGTATCCATCGGTAGCCTTTGTAAAGCCTTTGTTGAATGCTCCGAACAAGAATCCGAGTGGGCCCCGAGATTTCTTTTTCGGGCGAAGCAAGAGAGCGGACAGAGCCGGGCTAAGTGTCAGAGCGTTGAAAGCGGAAAAGATCACTGACACCGCGATGGTAATGGCGAACTGCTGGTAAAGCCGCCCGGTGATTCCCGGAATAAAGGCTGTTGGTATAAAGACGGCTGCCAGAATCAGGGCGATAGCAATGACCGGCCCGGAAACTTCATCCATCGCCTTCAACGTAGCCTCCTTCGGTGAGAGCCCGCGTTCGATGTGGTGTTCAACGGCTTCGACCACGACGATCGCATCATCGACGACCAATCCGATTGCCAAGACCAACCCCAGCAGAGAGAGCGTATTGACAGAAAATCCAAGCAGCGGAAAGACCATGAATGTTCCGACTAGCGAAACTGGAACCGCGAGCAGCGGGATCAGGGTTGCACGCCAGCCCTGTAGGAAGATAAATACAACGATGATCACGAGGATCATCGCCTCAAAAAGCGTCTTATAGATGTCGTGAATACCGGCAGTGACCGCCAAGGTAGTGTCCAGCGCCACATCGTATTGCAGCCCAGGCGGAAAGCTCTTGCTTAACGTATCCATCAGTTTTCTCACTCCCTCAGCGGCCTGAACCGCATTGGATCCAGGGAGCTGGTAGAGAGCCAGAACTGCCGCCGGCTTGCCGTTGACCCGACTCGTCATCGAATAGGTCTGGGCGCCGAGTTCAACTCGGGCCACATCCTTGACTCGAACGAGCGATCCATTGACGTTTGGCCGAACCACGATGTCCTCGAAATCTTCCTGCGTCACCAACCGACCTTGCGCTCTTACGGTGTTCGTAAAATCCTGACCCTTTGGAATAGGCTCCGCACTGATCTGACCCGCCGGATTCACGGTATTCTGCGCGTTAATCGCATTCACGATTTCCGGGACCGTGATGTTGAGTTTCGCCAGTTTATCGGGATTGACCCAAATACGCATCGCGTATTGCCCGGCGCCGAAAACCGTCACGCTCGCGATGCCCGGCACA
>DASZHC010000128.1:0-10969 GCA_035938215.1 Chthoniobacterales bacterium | reverse complement strand
TGGGCACGCAACACTTTACCGGTCGCAGTCACTCTAAAGCGTTTCGCAACGGCTTTCTTCGTTTTGCGTCTCGCAATCGGTTTTGGCATAAGAAGCCCGGAATGTATCCCCGCGGTATCGATTGGCAACCGGAATTTTTCGCATATTCGGCTACTTGGTCCGGTCAGCGTAAGATGCAAACTGCGTAATGCCATGAAAAAGCTCAGTGATACTGGGCCGCCGTTGTCTGCAGCACAAAGCTACACTGATAAAGCCCGGAAGCCGTTTTCTCCTCGCGTTCAATGCGAACCCCCAGTACACGCTCCAACATTTCGCGTTCCAGGCGTCTGACGAGAGGGAAAGCCTCTAAGAGATCCATTATTGGCGAGTGATATTCGATAATGGCAATTCGATCTGAGGTTGAGACTTCGGAGAGGTAGCCTTCCTGATCGCGAATTTTTGCCAGCGTCTCAGCCAGTTCCAGAACCGTCGCTCCATGGAGCTTGCGCATATACTCTTCGGTTTTAGCGGCAAAAACCGAGTAGAGCAGTTTCTCGGCCGCCGCGTGGCCGTAAAGTCGATTTGCCGCGTGCAGGAGCTCGATCGTAGTGGCATTGGTAGCTTGCGGGAAAAACGTCTGGGCTTTTGGGGTAAGCCGATAGATCATTTCCGGACGTCCAACCGCTTTAGGTCTGCGCCAGGTATCTACATAACCTTGTCGTTCGAGCTCCTCGCAATGCTGCTTCACACCCATGTAACTCAGCTTAAGTCGCTCTCCCAGCTCATTGACGGACAAACCCTGGGTCTTTTTCAGGGCGTGAATAATGCGCATCCTCTGCGAACGGCCAACCTCGCTTACTCGTTTCATCGAAATGTCTCACTGCAATGAGTCGATTGGCTGAAACTCACTTCTCAACCCTGACAATCGAATACGTTTTGATGCCTTTCCGATCGAGCAACAGCAGTAAATTCTGTTTTCCGTTTTGCTCCGCCATCGCCTTTTGAAATGATTCGGTGTTGCTGACCGGATTTCGACCCACTTCGGTGATCACATCTCCCGGCTGAATGTCCGCGAGTGCCGCCGGACTATTTGGCGCCACTTCAGTTACAACAACCCCAACATCGGACTTCAATCCAAACTCCTGCTTCAGTTCCGCAGTCATATCTTGAACCTGGACCCCGAACTTCGAGGCAGCGTTCTCACTTTGAACAGGCGGCGGTGAGCTGTTGGGAGTCTTGCCTGGATCGCTTGGCAGCTCTTCGGTTTTCACCAAGACGCTCATTCTCTTGCCGTTGCGCCAAACCCCCAATGTGAGTTGTTCACCAACCTTTTTCTTTAGAATCTCATTCTGCAATTCTCTGGCGTTCTCGACCTGAACACCGTCGACATCAGTGATTACGTCAGCTGGACGCAAATCACTCCTTGAAGCAGGCGTATCGGCCTGGATCGTCCGCACCACTACGCCTTTATCCAGGCCTTTGAATACTTCCGTGCGACTTTGATCCCCGAGGCTCTCGATGATGATTCCCAGCCAGGGCCTGACAATTTTACCGGACGCGATCAATTGATCGCTGACTTGCTTTGCAAGATTGCTGGAAATCGCGAATCCAAGACCCCGGTTCAGCCCGTGGATCAGAGTATTCACACCGATCACCCTACCATCAATGTCGCAAAGAGGCCCGCCGCTGTTCCCGGGATTAATTGCTGCGTCCGTCTGGATGTAGTCCTCATACTTGTCCGGAAGCAGCTCATTGCGGCCCTTGGCGCTCACGACACCCGTCGTGAATGTGTACGCAAATTTGTAGGGCGTCCCGATGGCGCACACTATTTGGCCAACCTTCACAGCATCGCTATTGGCGAAATCGATCGTCGGCAGACTGGTCGCGTCGACTTTGATGACTGCCACATCCGTTCGCTCGTCCGAACCGATCACCTTGGCGGTCAGGGTGCGTCCATCCCGCAGTTTGACATTGATTTTGTCCTCACCTTCAATCACATGGCTGTTGGTGATAATGTAACCGTCCTGGCGAACAACAAAACCGGACCCCTCACTCTGATCGGGCTGATCACTATCGTCTCTTGGGCTTCGAAAGAAGAAATCAAATCCATCGGGCGGATTCGCGCCATTGCCCGCGCGCCCGTTCTTCTCGACATCAACTACGACTACGGCAGGAGCAACCCGCTCATAAACCGCCGTATACGCATCATTTAACTCATGCGCTATATCCTTGGCTGCGTTCGGTGCAGCTGTCTGCCCGGGAAGCGAAGTCGATAAAGATTGAGTCAACAGAATTCCCCCGACAGCCAGGGCCGAAACACTATCAATCACGCTCATAGGAAAATAGGTCAGACGGAAAATTTGTGCGCCAATCGGACAGAGTCACACTCCAACAGGGACGCACTCTGCGCAACAATAGCCATGAATTACCGAGAAAAAGAGCGTCGCAGACCATCCAGTGTTCTGTCCCTGAAATGCTCCGGCCGAAGCAAAATCCGTGAAAATCTCCGGCTTCTTTCTCCCCGGGCTCACGGGATTCTGCAGGGGGCTGGCCCGATTGACAATCGAAACGCAGCCCTTAGAGTTTACCAACCAGTCAACAAAACCATGCAAAGCTTAGCCGAGACCGCCGATAAGCGGTTCCTTTCCTTCGCGCCAGGTTTCTGGCCCAATGTCGCTCCCGAATCCTGGAACGACTGGAAATGGCAACTTAAAAACCGAATCACCAACCTGCGGCAACTCCAGGAGAGGATCACCCTTACCCGCGAAGAACGGGCCGGCGTCCTGCTATCCGGCAACAAGCTCGCGTTTGCAGTCACTCCCCATTTCTTTAACCTTATCGACCCTGAGGATCCCAATTGTCCTATTCGTCGCCAGGTAATCCCTCGCCTTGAAGAAGCAGATCGATCGCCGCTCGAAATGGCCGACCCGTGCGGCGAAGACTCGCATATGCCAGTCTCAGGCCTCGTGCACCGGTATCCGGACCGCGTCCTGTTTCTCGTAACAGATCGATGCGCATCTTATTGCCGCTACTGTACCCGAAGCCGTGTGGTAAGCGGAGTTGGAGAACAGGAGCTTCACACGAATTTCGAGGAGGCCTATCAATATCTGGAGTCGCACACCGAGGTTCGCGATGTCTTGCTTTCCGGGGGTGACGCTTTACTTCTTTCGGATGACAAACTGCGCGGAATTTTGCACCGCCTGCGATCGATTCCGCATATTGAATTTGTCCGAATCGGAACCCGTATTCCGATTTTTCTTCCTCAGCGTATCACTCCGGAGCTATGCCGGATGCTTCAGGAATTCCATCCGCTCTGGATGAGCATTCATGCAAACCATCCGCGCGAGTTAACGACTGAGGTCAAAGCCGCCCTCGAGAGACTCGCTAACCACGGTATCCCTCTGGGTAACCAAAGCGTTCTTTTGAAGGGAGTTAATGACGACCTGGATGTCATGAGGACTCTTGTACACAAATTGGTAATGGCCCGGGTGAGACCCTACTATATCTACCAATGCGACCTGATTTATGGTTCTGCACACCTTCGCACCTCCGTTGCGAAGGGGATTGAGATCATCGAGGGCTTGCGCGGCCACACGACCGGCTACGCAGTGCCGCAGTTCGTTATCGATGCGCCCGGAGGCGGGGGAAAAGTTCCGATCAACCCAGGATACGTTTTGTACCATGACCATGAGAAAATCGTGATTCGCAACTACGAAGGAAAAATCTTCGAATATCCCGAGCAGGAAATCGCTGGCGTCTCAGCACAGAACTCCGAGCCGGCTGACGAGTTTCTTTATTCGTAGCGGCCATGGCCGGAATTGTAGTCAAAGCACGCGCGCGCATCTTTCACGGACATGATTGGGTTTACAGTTCCGAAGTTTTCAAGACGTTCGGCGATCTTCAACCCGGTGCAGTGATTTCCTTGAATGATGGCCGGAATCGCCTTTTGGGATCGGCCATCTACAATCCGAGGTCACAAATCGTCGCGAGGCGATTTTCAAGACGCAAACAGCCACTGGATCTCGACTTTTTTTCACGAAGACTCAGCCAGGCGATTGACTTACGAAAAAAGCTCGGAGTCTATCGGAACCCGGGACGCATTGTCTGGAGTGAGAGCGACGGGCTCCCTGGGGTTGTGATCGACAGATACGGACCATATGTGGTTTTGCAGACGCTCACTCTCGGGATGGAACAAAAGAAGGAGCTGATCGTCGCGGCCGTGGAAAAGCTCCTTTCTCCGACGTCGATCATCGAGAGAAACGATGCGCCGATTCGCAAAGCAGAGGGACTTGATCTTGTGACCGGTGTTCTTTGGGGCGAACCCCCACGACCTGTCGAGCTGGAGGTAAAGGGGATGCGCTTTGAAATCGATGTTCTAGCGGGCCAAAAAACCGGATTTTACCTAGACCAAATCGATAACTACGAGACGGTGGCGGGTCTTGCGACAGGTCTTCGTGTTCTCGACTGTTTTTCCAACCAGGGAGCTTTCGCGGTCGCCTGCGCTAGAGCTGGTGCGGTTTCCGTATCCGCCGTAGAGATCAGCACCGATCTGGTACAATCAATCAACCAGAACGCTCGGCGCAACGGGGTAAGTATCGCGGCCTATGCAGACAATGTTTTCGATTTTCTTGCCCGGTGCATCCGGGAAAAGACGCAATACGACCTCATCGTTCTCGATCCGCCGTCATTTGCCAAGGCTAAGGAATCGCTCAGCAGCGCCTGGCGCGGATACAAAGAGATCCATTTGCGTGCGCTCCAGTTGTTGGCTCCCGAAGGGTTTCTGGCGACGTTCTCCTGCTCACATCATGTATCTCGCGAAATGTTTCTGGAAATGCTGGTGGACGCGAGCGTCGATGCAAAGCGTCAGGTACGGATGTTGAAGCAATTTTTTCAACCACTCGACCATCCCATCCTTCCGCATATTCCTGAAACCGAGTATCTGAGAGGTTTCCTTTTTCAGATTTTGCCGGGTCGTTAGGAAATCTCACAGATTTTCGTTGCGACGGGACTTGTTTTCCGGACAATGGGTTGTTCATGTCGGAGAGTACGAAAGAGCCGTTTCTCGATCTTCCAGAAGATCACGCGGCATCACCAGAAATGCTCGATTCACAGGTTCAACGGGCGCAAGAGCAACTTCTTCAGCTTAAACGTCAGCAAGAGCTGATCGAGAAGCAGAAGCGTGAGCTCGAAGAGCTTAGCCGGAAGCAGGAAGAACTGGAGAAGGGACGGTCCGACATGATCGAGAAGCTCAGTCGAACATTGGTTGTTATCGAGCGTGAGACTTACGAGGCAGAAAAACGGGTCGAACAGCTAAAAGCAACAAACACAAATTTTGCCGATCACCTCGAAGCGCTGGAGAAAATCAATCCGAAGACCTGGGCCAACGCGGACCTGCACAAGGAATTAAGCAAGGCCTTAAGTGCTGTCGATGAAGCTCGCACCGACTACACCAAGTCGCTCACGAAGATTAACGCAAAAGCCGATACGGAGGTGATAGACCCTGCGCCGGCGGTCGAAGAGAGCTATTATCATACTTCGGATGACGCGAGTTTTCTTATCTGGCTTAAGCGCGGCTTCGCTTTCACCTTGCCCTTGCTCATCCTGGGGCTTAGTGCCCTTCTGGCTTTTTACTTTATCCATGGATGATACTGTTGAGTAATGGGACGCAGAAGATTTAACGGCTCTCCGATCTCAGCGAAGAAAGACGAGCTCGCCAAGCAAGAGGAGGAGCTGCGCCGGCAGATGGAAGAACTGCAGCGCAAAATCGAAGAAGCTCCCCGGCTCGCACAGGCCGAACAGGAGCGTCAGCGCCAGGAAAGGATCGCGCGAGCGACGACGAGACGAAGTCCGTTTGATTCTCCGGACATCCTCCAGGACTCGCGTCATGGCGAAGATCTCTTTTCCGAACGTCCGAGCCGGCCAAGGCGGGCTCACCGGCGTCAGGCTCGGAGACGATTGATCATTTCGAGCCTTGCCATTTTGATTCTTGTTGCTGCCGTGGTCCTGCTGGCAATACAGATGTTCAATCATCTGTAACGATTCGTCCGATCGCATGAGTTCAACGAAACTTGAAGTCGAATATGTCGCCGAGCTGGCGCGCATCCAGTTGACCCCTGAGGAAGTCAATACTTTTCGATCTCAGCTCGAAATCGTACTTCAACATGTGGAACGGCTGAATCAAGTCGATGTCTCAAATGTAGAACCGATGGCTCACAGTTTTCCGATTTATAACGTATTTCGGAATGATGAACCACGACATGGGCTCGACAACGAAAGCGCACTCGCGAATGCGCCACGTCGAGCGCAGGGATTGTTCATGGTGACAAAAGTCGTGGAGTAGTCTGGTGGAAATTACCTCGCTTGCCGCCCACGAAATTCTCAATCTGTTGCGATCCAGAAAGGTTTCTCCGGAAGAAGTTGTCACGGCTCTGAGTCGAAGGATCGAACAGGTCGATCCTCTGGTTCACGCCTACTTGTCACATGATTTGGAACGGGCTCTTGCAGACGCCTCCTCCGCGGATGTGAGTCTGCCTCTGGGCGGCTTGCCAATCTCTATCAAAGACGTAATCAGCGTAAAAGGGCATCCCTGCAGTTGCGCCTCCAAGATTCTGGAAAACTATATCGCGCCGTACGATGCTACGGTCGTCTCGAGGCTTCGAGCGGCCGGAGCAATTCCGTTCGGGCGATTGAACATGGATGAATTTGCGATGGGATCTTCCACCGAAAATTCCGCTTTCGGGCCAAGCAAAAATCCGTGGGACATCACGCGTACTCCAGGCGGGTCGAGCGGTGGTTCGGCGGCGGCCGTCGCGGCCGACGAGGCATTTGCTGCTCTGGGCTCAGATACTGGTGGTTCGATCAGGCAACCCGCAGCGCTTTGCGGCTGTGTTGGCTTGAAGCCGACATACGGCCGGGTCTCCCGCTATGGCCTGGTAGCCTTTGCCTCGTCGCTCGATCAAATCGGACCGCTTACAAAAGATGTGGAGGACGCTGCGCTCCTGATGGACATCATCGCAGGGTTTGATGCAAATGATTCAACGTCACTTCCGGAGCCTGTTACCGGCTTTTCAGTGAATCTCCGAAAAGGGGTAAAAGGCCTGAAGATCGGACTTCCGAAGGAGTACTTCATCGAGGGACTCGATCCCGAAGTCGAGAAAGCAGTCCGAACCGCCGTTGAGCATCTTGAGGGACTTGGCGCGGAGTTGCTGGAGATTTCATTGCCACATACCGAACATGCCTTAAGCACTTATTATGTCATTGCTCCGGCTGAAGCGTCCGCGAACCTCGCTCGATTTGACGGTGTCCGTTATGGATACCGCGTATCCGAGAGCGATGGGCTGATCGATCACTATGGTCGAACCAGAGAAGAGGGATTCGGTGCCGAAGTAAAACGCCGGATCATTCTTGGTACCTATGTGTTGAGCTCCGGATATTATGACGCCTATTATTTGCGAGCTCAAAAGGTTCGGAGCCTGATCAGGAAGGATTTCGCCGACGCTTTCAAAAAAGTGGACGTCATCGCATGTCCGACTTCACCCACTCCGGCATTCAGGCTCGGGGAACGCACCGACAACCCGCTCAGCATGTACCTTGCGGATATTTTCACGCTGGCTGCAAACATGGCCGGCATCTGTGGCATTAGCATCTCGTGCGGCTTTGCAGAGCAGGGAGGAAAACGGCTTCCAGTCGGTCTACAGATTCTCGGCAAAGCATTGGACGAATCGACAATCCTTCAGGCCAGCTACACCTACGAACAGAGTACCGACTGGCACAAAGTTAAGCCAACAATTAGTGGATAGCCCTGGGCATTTTCGCCGATGTTTGTTTTTTATGGGAGGGGCGGCTCCGTGCCATTCGACTAATCATTCGGCTCGCACAACAAGGAGAAAAATGGGACGGCACAGAGGCCGTCCCTCCCTAAAACGAACGAATTCCTCAGCGGACAGCTCGGAGATCTGCCCTTACGGAGCGAGTTAACAATTCGGCCCCTGTCCGCTCTTTACTCGTCACCGCTCTTCAGCCGCGCCAAAACGCTGAAGTCTTCGAGGGTTGTTATATCCCCTCTAATGCTGCCTCCCGCCGCAACCTCCTTTAACAAGCGGCGCATGATTTTTCCGCTCCGCGTTTTTGGCAGGGCTTCGGCAAATCGAATGTCGTCGGGCTTGGCAATCGAACCAATGGCGGCGCCAACGTGTTCTCGCAATCTTTCTCGAAGCTCGGGCGTAGGAGCCTCTTTTTCTTTGAGCGTGACGAATGCGACGACGGCCTGCCCTTTCATCTCATCCGGACGACCCACAACGGCGGCTTCCGCAACACCGGCGTGGCTGACCAGAGCGCTCTCGATTTCAGATGTGCCCAGGCGATGTCCGGCAACATTCAGCACATCATCGATTCTACCGACAATCCAAAAGTAGCCATCCCTATCCCGTAGGGCCCCATCTCCCGTAAAATAGCAACCATTCACTTCACTCCAATATTGCTTCTTGTATCGCGCCTTATCGCCCCAGATCGTGCGCAGCATTGATGGCCACGGTTTCCTTATTATCAGTTTGCCTCCGACGTTCGGCGGAACCTCCTGGCCTTCGTCATCGACAACGGCCGCGTCAATTCCAAAAAAGGGCAGTGTCGCGGTTCCAGGTTTAACCGGGGTTGCTCCAGGCAACGGCGTGATCATGATTGCGCCTGTTTCGGTCTGCCACCATGTATCGACAATCGGGCATCGACTTCCTCCAATCACCGTGTGATACCACATCCACGCCTCCGGATTAATCGGTTCCCCCACGGTCCCGAGTAATCGGAGAGAAGAGAGATCGTGCCGGTTGGGATGCTCGTCTCCCCATCGAATGAAAGCACGAATTGCCGTAGGAGCCGTATAAAGGACATTTACGCGATATTCCTCGATCAATTTCCAAAACCTGTCGGGCTCAGGCCAGTTCGGCGCCCCTTCATACATCAAAACCGTCGCGCCGATGCAAAGCGGCCCATAGACCACATAGCTGTGGCCGGTAACCCAGCCAATGTCTGCTGTGCACCAGAAGATATCCTCTTCTTTCAAATCGAACACGTATTTGCAGGTGATAGCGGCTCCCAGAAGATAGCCCCCGCTCGTGTGCAGAATGCCTTTCGGCTTTCCTGTCGAACCACTGGTGTAAAGAATGTAGAGGGGATCTTCCGAATCCATAGCCTCAGCCGGGCAACTGGAATCGACATATTCCATTTCGCGATGCCACCAGACATCGCGGCCTTCCTGAATATGGATCTCGTTGTTGGCCCGTCGGAAAACGATCACTCGCTCGATCCGCTCGTCACCTTTTAACGCCTCGTCGACATTGCGTTTCAAAGGTACGATCGCTCCACGACGATAACCTCCGTCCGCGGTAACGATCATTTTAGCCTGGCTATCGTTGATCCGATCTTTAATTGATTCAGAGCTGAACCCGCCGAATACGACAGAGTGGATAGCCCCTACCCGTGCGCATCCCAGCATCGCGATCGCTGCTTGCGGACACATGGGCATGTAAATGATGACCCTGTCACCTTTTTTGACATGATTCCTCTTCAGCACGTTCGCAAACTTGCAAACCTCGCTGTGCAATTGCTGATATGTGATCGTCTCTTTTTCTCCGGGTTCCCCCTCCCAGATGAATGCAGCCTTGTTTCGGGTGGCACCATGCAAATGCCGGTCCAGGCAGTTCTCAGAAACATTCAGTTTGCCGCCGACGAACCATTTGGCGAACGGTGCCTTCCATTGAAGAACGGTTGTCCATTTTTTTTGCCAAACAAGCAATTCAGAGGCTTGTTGCGCCCAGAATTTTTCCGGGTTCTTAATCGATTTGCGGTAAAGCTCCTCATACTCCGCAAGGTTTTTAACATAAGCTCCTTTGGAAAAGGTTTTAGGCGGCTTGAACAACCGATTTTCGATCAGGTGAGATTCAATGTTGGTGCTCATCGGGGGATACAACAGAACATCTTCAATATACGTGTTTCTGAAAGGTAAGGGCAGGGCAAGAATAGCACTCCATCGCGCCGGTTCTAATGACTTCGACCTCCTCGGAGCCCAGGATACGGGATGTCTGGTGAAACCTGCCAATACCGCCGCACCAGCGAGTCCATACACAAAGTTTCAACAGCCCCAGGGGTAAGGCGGGCGTGGAAAGAACGTTGATCACTCCGACCAGGGTCTGAAGCCCGTTTACTTCCTGCCTAACGTCCTCGCACAAAAGCGACGCCTGAAGATCAGGAAGAACATCGGACGATTCCATGAACCCTCAGTCTGTAGGTCAAATCGCCGACTCACCCCGTTCTTCGGTTCGGATCCGGATTGCTTCCTCAATCGGCACAACAAAGACTTTTCCGTCTCCGATTTTGCCGGTGCGAGCTGCCTCGACAATCGCCTCGACAGCTTTCTGAACCCGGTCATCCGGCACTACGATTTCAAATTTCACCTTAGGTAGAAAATCGACGGTGTACTCGCTCCCCCGATAGATTTCCGTGTGGCCTTTTTGGCGCCCAAATCCTTTGACTTCGCTAACGGTCATTCCCTCGACTCCAATCTCCGTCAAGGCTTCCTTGACATCCTCCATTTTAAAGGGTTTGATGATCGCCTCGATTTTCTTCATAGCTGCCCAAGCTTGAGTCAGCATCGCTTAAAACGCAAGGAAACAGAGCAGGAAGCCTCCGATCCCCTATCCTCTTTTGTCTCGCTCGTCTAGGTACTAGTGTCCTGTCCCCGAAATAACATGCCTTTTGTTGCGATCAAAATGGGCCGCCGGCAAGGCGGTCCGAGCCGGACTGGCGTTAGAGGGCGCATCCCGCTCCACCTTCTAATAATCCTGGTACTCTCGCTCTCTAGCAGACATTTTTAGGCGAGTGTTAATTTGCCTGCGATGCAAGCCGAACTGGCTTTGGCAAGATTGCCGCCGCCACAAATAGTCTAATAAAATATGGCGGTAATTGGAGGGTTCACTTGTCTGTTCATGCTGGTTTATCC
>DASZHC010000127.1:0-4532 GCA_035938215.1 Chthoniobacterales bacterium | reverse complement strand
TACGCTGTTCGAATTTCCAAACGTGTTCAACGACTTCGGAACTGCGACACTGCTCGGTGTACCGGCGATTTTTGTTGTGGCGCTCGCAATGGTGCTGCTTGGCTGGGCCGTTTTAACAAGAACCATTTTCGGACGGCTCATCTATGCGGTCGGGAACAACGAGGAGGCTGTCCGATTGTCAGGTCACGATACATTCCGGGTTAAAGTCGCGGCGTTTGTCATTTCCGGTTTGACCGTTGGCCTCGGAGCAATTGTCTACATGGCGCGACTTACGATTGCCAGCCCGATTCTCGGCACGGGCTTTGAGCTTAACGCGATCGCAGCCGTCATTATTGGTGGCACAAGTCTGAATGGAGGCCGCGGGTCGCTTATCGGCACATTTCTTGGCGCGTGTCTCATAGGCGTGCTTGCCGACGGCTTGATCTTGATTGGAGTAGGAGATTTTGTCCGCCAAATGATCACTGGCGGAGTGATTATCCTGGCTGTCATTCTCGATTCATACCGGGCAAGGATTGTCGAACGAGCGCGGTAGCTATCTTATCAGGGAGGGACGGGCTCTGTCCCGTCCCTCTTTGCCGCCCTGCTGCGCGAATGCAAAACAGAAAAGTCGGACGGCACGGAGGCCGTCCCTCCCAAAATCTGTGAAATCTGTGGCTCTTCTCCCGTATTGGATTCAGAAATGTCGCAGACAAAATCTGCGGCTAGCGGCTATTCGTGGCGGCTTCGAACGAACGGTGTGGGCGCCCCAGTCGATTCTCTGATCCATAACTCCGGGTTGACTAGAACCCGTCGCACCCGGCCTTCACCTCCTTTGCGGATTCGTTCGATCAGTGTGCTTGCTGCGATTTCGCCCTGTTTGTAGATTGATTGCCCGACGGTGGTCAGCGCGGGATAGAAATATTTTGTCAGCTCAATACCGTCAAAACCAATAACCGAGAGCTGCGCTGGAACTCGAATGCCATGCTCAGTCGCAAAACGCAGTAAGCCGATTCCCATCAAATCATTGCTTGCAAACACAGCAGTGATCTCGGGCCTCTTCAACAGCTTGCGAGCAGCCTTATAGCCGCTCTCGGCGGCAAAATCGCCTTCCACCACCCACTCTGCCCGAAAAGGAGCGCCGGCTTCGGCAAGAGCTTTGCGATATCCGTCCATGCGCTCCGCGCTCACAGCCGCGAAAGAAGGGCCGGCGATACATCCGATTGATTTATGTTTCAGCTCAAGCAAATGCCGCGTTGCCATGTACGCGCCCTTGAAGTGATCGATTTGGACGAGGTCTGCCGTCACACCTTTTACCGCTCGATCCACGATGATGATCGGCACCTGCGCATCGCGAACATGCTCCGCGAGCCCCAAGTCGTCGCCTGCGGAACAAATGATGAGGCCATCAATCCGCTTCTCCAGAAGAACGCGCAGATAAGTCTGTTGCCGGTTTGAGTCATCGTCGGAGTTGCATAATATGACGCAATAGCCAGCCCGATAACATGTATCCTCGATACCGCGAGCAAGCTCGGCAAAAAAGGGGTTTGTGCTATTTGAAACCAGCAGCCCGATGGTGCTTGTAGCCTGATGCTTCAACGAGCGTGCCACAGCACTCGGAACGTAGTTTAGTCTGCGGATCGCGGCTTCGACATCGTCGCGTACCTTTTCGCTCACCGGACGCGACTTGTTGATCACATGGGAGACCGTGGTGTAGGAAACTCCCGCGAGCCTTGCTACGTCCTTAATCGTCGGCATGGGGGGAAATTACTCTACCGCCTGCTCATAACGCGTGACCGTCCTTGATTCTCGCCGGTGATTATTAGCAAAAGAATCCAGTGAATCGAAGCAGAAAGCAATGGAAACCCAAAGAACTTTCTGGCGAGGTCGCACCTTGTACCGATGAAATGCAGGGCTATCAGGTCGGGTCGTGGGTAGCGCCGATTGCGCGAAGCCGCCTCGCTACTGCAACCAGCTTTGCTTTTCAAGGATTCTAACCAGCTGTAACCTGCTTTCCTTTTGCTAAGTCTTCCTTGGGCTTGGAGACCTCCTGGCGAAGATTGCGCTTGTGCAGATTTGACCACCACAGGACGATCGGTGCAGCGATGAAGATAGATGAGTAGGTGCCCACAATGACTCCTACAACGTTTGTAAACGCAAAATCAGCCAGAACAGGGCCTCCGAAGAAGAGAAGCGACAGCATACAGAGGAGGGTCACCCCACTCGTCAGAATCGTCCGGCTTAAGGTCTCATTGATGCTGGCGTTCATCAGATACTGAATCGAACCCTTTCGACCCGAGCGAAGCCCTTCACGAATTCGGTCGAACACAACGATCTTATCGTTGATCGAATAGCCCGCGATCGTGAGGATAGCGCCAACCATAACCAGCGAGAACTCGCGGCCAGTTAGAACGAAGATACCGAGCGTAATGACGAGATCGTGGAGCATGGCAACAATCGTCCCGATCGCGAATGAGAATTCGAACCGGATTGTCACATATATCAGAATACCTATGATGGCGATGCCCAACGCGAATAGCGACGTAGTCGCTAGTTGCGTTCCCATGATCGGCCCGACCCCTTCTGAGCGTTCAACGCTGAGGCCGGCGTTCGGAAACGCCTGCTTTAACTGGCCGGCAATCTTATCGGCCGTCCCAAAGGGCGAACGAATCGAAACAAAATGCGCACCCTGATTCTGTTGCTGACCGGCCTCCTCCTGAATAACTGCGTTGCCGAGTCCAATCTTGCCCAACTCGTCTCGGATCTGCGCTTCCGGCAGTTCGGTCGGTGATTTGAGAAGCAGGAAATCACCGCCTGTGAAATCGATGTTGAACATGTTCCCGCCCCGCACCCCAAAAGCTCCAATCGAGACCGCCAGCAACACCAGCGACCCGATGAGAGCGGGTCTCCATTTGCCGAGAAAATCGAAGCTCTGCGATTTGATCAGATGCAGCATCGATATGCGCTTGATCAGGTTGAGCTTGACCGCCCAGCTGAAGATATTGCGGGTTACGAGCAACGCGGAGAACATCGACGCAATGATTCCTATCGTCAGCGTAATGGCGAAGCCCTTAACGGGTCCGGACCCGAGCCAGAAGAGGATCGCGACCTTAAGCAAAGTCGTGAGATTCGAGTCAACGATGGCACTAAACGCTTTCTTGTAAGCCGTCTCGATAGCGGGCTTGAGGCTTTTACCTCGCTCGAGTTCTTCCCTAAGTCGTTCATATATAAGAACGTTCGCATCGATGGCCATCCCGATTGTAAGAATTATTCCCGCGATTCCTGGAAGAGTCAGCACAAAGCCGAAGAGCGACATCGCTCCGAATAGCAGAATGCCGTTTACGGCCAATCCTATAAAAGCTACAAATCCCGCCGCACGATAGTAGATCAACACAAAAATCAGGGTGGCGGCCAGCCCTGCCAGCCCCGCTGCGATCCCTCGGAAGATCGAGTCCTGGCCCAAGGTCGCCGACACGGTTCGGGTTTCATCGATGGCAACCGGCGTTTGCAGCGGATTCTCCATCACGCTCGCAAGATTCTTGGCTTCTTCAGCCGTGAAATTGCCAGTGATCGAAGCTTGCCCGTTTGGAATCTCGCTTTGAATGGTCGGAGCGGAAACCACCTCGTTATCAAGGACGATTGCGAGCCGGTTGTTAATGTTGTCGCGAGTTACCCTTCGGAATGCCTCGGCGCCGGCCCTCGTCAAGCTGAGGGAAACTTCATAACCTCGCTGCTCGAAAACGGGACGCGCACCGGCAACATCCTGGCCGGTCAGTTCGGGCCGCCTCTTGACCAGCAGTTTTTCGGGTTTGGCAAGTCGATTGTCGACGTTTGGCAACAGAACGTATCCCGGTGGCGTAAACGCTGTTCCTGATTCGATCTGCCGAATTAGTTGGTCGTTGTTCGGATGAACGAGCCGGAATTCCAGCTTTGCAACCCGTTGCAATTGCTGGCGCGCGGTCTCAATCTGAGTCGTGCTCAGACCCGGAATTTGCACAAGGATATGATCCTCTCCTTGTTTGGTGATTACCGGTTCACTTACGCCGAACTCGTCGACACGCTTGCGAATTGCCTCGACCGCCTGCTCCTGCATTTCAGGCGTAATTGGACGCGGTTTGCCTCCATCTTCCGGGACTGGCGGAACAAGCCGCACGAGAAAGGATGTGCCTCCCTGCAGGTCGAGGCCGAGATGAATTTTTTTCTCGAAGGGGAGAAATGCGTCAATGCAGAACGCGCAAAGCAACAGCGCGAGCGTCGTGCCCAGCCAGCGTTGTGTCTGCTCCTTGTCGGTTAGAAAATACCACCCGAAGAGCAGGAGAACGAACAGGCCGAAAAAAAAGGTCAACGTCGCGTCCATGGCGGGTGCTCAGGCGGTAGGCTTCGGTTCGGTTACAGTTGCTTCTGGTTCGGCCTGTTTTTCAACACCCGAAATTGCACTCTTATCGATTTCGATCTTTACGTTATCGGCAATCTTCAGAAGGAAAGTGGTTTTCTTGACGTTGGCTATTAATCCATGGATGCCGCTGCTGGTTACGACCTTATCGCCGGTCTTCAGG
>DASZHC010000126.1:0-6722 GCA_035938215.1 Chthoniobacterales bacterium | reverse complement strand
CTCCGCCCCGATCACCGTATTGGCCCCAGGCCGGTTCTCGACCACCACCGGCTGCTGGAAATCGACGCTCATCTTGTCGCCGATGAGCCGCGCCAGCACGTCGGATGGGCCACCGGCGGGGAAGGGGACGATGATGTGGATGGGGCGGGTGGGGTAGTTCTGTGCGGATGCGGAGGTAGCGGCGAGGGCCGATAGCAACATCAGTGCAGTGAGACGAATGTGGCGCATGGCGTACTCCCGGGGGTGTGCGGCGGATTATGTGGACTATAAATCCTGAAATCTGGGGGGTGCACTGAGAAAGCCCTTACCTAGGGTTGAAAAATAGGTACACTAAATGACCGTGCTGGAAAGGCACACGTGATGCGCACCTCCGTTGCGTAGATAACTAGGAATTATTATGCATCGCGCGACAGTCAGGACGAATCCGATTGTGCACCTTGTGAACACGCTGCAATCGGAAGGCGACATACTGGTTTTTCTGGGCGCAGGCAGTTCCGCCGAAGGGTCGCAGGACGATGCACCCTTTCCCGATTTCGAAACGCTGATCGGTCGCGTTTTGCACGACGAAGGAATCGAAGACACCGACAACCGCATGAATGATTTTTTGAATGTCCTCAGGAGTTGGGAACGGGAGTCGACCCTTTCCTTTCGTTTGGCGTCCTATCTTTACGGCAATCCCGGCATTTCGCACCTTCAGCTTGCTTCGGCAACGATGAGCCTGTTTCCCGCCGTCAATATGGCAATGTACCTGACGACGAATTTCGATGATTTGATGTTCAAGGCGCTATCCGCAGTCACGAAAAACGCGCCAGAAAGGGATCCTAAGGCCTTCTCGCTAAGAAAATCAGCCGTCATTAGCGAGATCACACAGATATTTCAGGCAATCCCGCGCCATGCGCACAAAGGAGCACCGGTGGTCGTTAAGCTCTTCGGCGACTTAGCATCGAATAGTCCGATTTTCGACCCGCAGGAAATGCCTTTCGACGAGTTCACTGAGGAAAAGCTCATCAAATTGCTTGATAGAACGACTTTGTTCATCGGTTACGGGCTCCACGACGCACCGATCTTGCGATTACTGATCCGAAGCGGATCGCAATACCCGGTTTTCGTGGTGGCGCCAGTCAATCCGATTGAAGATCGCTTCGCGCAAATCAGCCAACGTGAGTTCTACTGGCTTCCAAAGACCTTCTCCGAATTCGTCTCCGACTTCATAGAGACGTTCTCCGCGAGGAATCCGGCATTCGAGGCCACGTTCGCGAGTTTTCTGCGCAATGCGGGCTCGGGTCTGGTGTTCAATTCGCGGTGGGCGCTCCGTGAATGCGTTCAGAATGCATCATCACCCGCGCGCGCGCGATATCTGAACCGCGCGCACCGCAGCGACATTGGTAGAGATGGCGTGTCTCTCCGTACAATTCTCCGTCCAGATACGGGACCTGATTTCGAGACGTTTAAGCGCTCTGGCGCGCGAATTTTAGCAATTGTCGGCGAATCGGGAAGCGGCAAGTCGACTTTGCTGTTTCAGACTTATGAGAGCAACGCTACCAACGGCGACAATCTGTACATTTACTACGACGCGCAGAGTTTTCAAAGCACCGGGTCGCTGAGCGCGAAGTTAGCGCTGGACCTAGCCGTTGAAACCGCCAAATTGGAATCCATGTTGCGGCAGATCGGCAGTACTCTCGATCGCAAAGGCGCCCTGCTGTTCATTCTGATTGACGCATTGAATGAGAGCATCTCCATTGATCCCCTTGTGATCCGGTACGAACTCGAGAGTCTAGCGAATAAGTTGCCGGACAACATCCGATTCATCTATTCATGCCGGCGCGTGTTCTGGGACGCGCGCATGAATCCGTCAAACGATCTTCCCCTCGGCCTCTACTCCGATAGCAAGGCGTTCCTGCTCTCGAAATTCAGTGCCGCCGAAGCCAGATCGGCTTATAAATATTACTGCGATGCATTCCAATTAAGATCTGAATACGAGTCTCTATCCGCTTCACTGCGAGAGCACATTCGCGACCCTCTGATGCTTCGGTTCATCTCCGAGGCTTATCGCGGCTCGGTTCTTCCTCAGTTCGCGCCCGCGGTCCTAGTCTTCCGCGAAGTAATGGACGCGCTGCGCCGACGCTACCAGCAAACACCGCTGATCGATTTCTTGGATTGTCTGATCGACCAACGATTGGAGCATCTCCTAGAGCACGGTGACGCCAACGACATCTTCTTCTATCGTGCGGTGCGCACAGACAGCAACTTGGCTTTGCTCGCCCAGCAGCAAATGGCCGGGCGGCGTCACGCTGAAAACCCGTTGACTATCTTGGAGGACGAAAACGTCATCTCCCCAATGGAGAATGTGTCAACGCGCTTCAAGTTCACATACGAACGCTTTTATGAATATCTAATCGGATTGCGGTTGCACTATAAGATATTCTCCGCTGAGAAGATCACATTTCCAGATTTCGTTAAGACGAATCTGAATCGATTTCGGGATGCGCACTACTCCTTCTATCAAGGCCTGAAGAGCGCATTCGTGATGGAATATATTTCCACCAACGAGATTGAACGTCGCCGTGAAATCGCGCTCCTTGTCCGTCATCCTGACCAAGCGATCGCAGCGTTCGGCAGGGACATTCTTCGCGAAGTGGTCTTCGAATCGGGGGAGGACGCGATCAGTACGCTAGCTCTGGTTAACGACAGTCATACCTCCACGACGACGCTCGTTCTCGACCTCGGCTTCGAGGCCGAAGGAGTGTTGCCTTACGCGATCAGGGGACTCTTTGATGGCGATGCCGGCATCCGGCGCCGAAGCGTAAGTTGCCTCCTGTTCCATGCCAGAAATTTCGGATCGCTGGAAAAGCTGAATTCAATGATCCTCGACGCGGCGAGGGATGGAACCATCGAGAAGAACGCGGTGGCCTCCGGGCTTGTCTATTATTTCGCGGTTGGTTTCGGTACGGCGGCCAATAAATCGGCCGCGTTGCGTGGAATGCGACACCTGCTCACGGATGCCATCGCGGAATTGCCGGGCGGCGTAGACCTCGCCATCATTGCGAACGCTCTTAACGACGTCATCGAACTTGAGGGTCCGTTGTTCTTTGGCGCCAATTACGGTTCGGACGGTATCTTCTATCCGTGGCAAAATTCTAGAAAAGACGTCGTCCACTATGGCGCCGCGGTGCGCGCAATCCTGGACAATACCTCGCCCGACGTCTTAACGCGAAATCTGGACGCCGTCTTATTTCTTTCCAGCATTTGCGTCGAACCAAGCAAAGACGTCCATGGGGTTCGGCTGTTTGCATACCAGATCGAATATCGGATCGTTCAATGGGCACTAATTAGAGCTTGGACCCAGGATAGTGTCTCGGTCCTTGAATTACTCGACCGTATCGTCGAACGGGGAGAAGCCTTCAACATTGATTTTGCACTGGGCATCGTCGAACACGCGCTTTTTCGAATATCCGCGAACGACCGGGATCTTGTAGCAAAATGTCGCGTGAAGATGTCAGGGTGGATAGCGCGTTTTGAAGAGCGTTTCGCGGAATTCTATCTTAGCCTGAACGATAAGGATCCGTTTTCGTTTAATTTGGTTCCGCTCGCGGTTCTGGCCCGTGTGGAAGCCCAATTCTTTACGCCGGAAAGCGGCGTGCTCCCGTGCATTTCAACTTGGCTGGCCGATTCGTCGATGAATCGCAAGAAAATGGCGCTTCTGGCGGCGAACTGGCTAGCGCAGGAATTTCCCGCAAAGGTGCTGACCACTTTGGAGCCTACCGTCCTCGGAAATGAATTGGTTGACTGGTACGATCGCGTTCTCGCAGGATTCGAAAGGCATTCGCCGCGTTTATTAGATGAATTCTTCAATAAGATGCACTTTCCGACTCGCAGGCGAACGAATATTCGAACCTTGGAGGTTGCGCCCGGTGCTGGGGACGTGCAGTACCAATGCGAATCTTTTTTTTCCTGGCTCTTCCTTCAGGATCAGAGCCAGCTTCGCGAGCTTGGTATCGTCTACGACATGGTCTATGCCGCGCCTTCATCTCAGGAGTTCTGCTTGGGCTTACTGCGCCTGTGGCTCGATCGCTCCAGTGTATCCGTCAAATAACGCGTAATGAACACCGTTCTCAAAAAATACATCCAGATGATGAAAAGCGCTACGTGCCCATTCGGGTCGGTCGAGTTCAACCCGTCCGATCGGTATAATGCGAATACTGAAAGGCGAAAGCTCGATGATTTCGGATGCAAAAACGCAATGCCCATATCGCTTCCGGCAATCCTGAGAGAACCGAAAAATTCGTCCGCGACTTCGGATGAGCGGACCGGCGGATCGCGCCAGGAGGCGATCACCGTTAATCATAGGATTTTGTGGGTGTGGATGCCATTTTTGCAGGAGGGACTCGGCCCAGAAGACGGACGTATTTGCGTTAACCAGTGGATCGGTATTCAGAAAGATGTACCAAGCATTGTTATGAAAGAATATTTGCGGATCTGCGTAATCAAGTTCCATGAGAATTCTAAAGCGCTCCCAATGCCATGGAAAGGTCCGCGCCTTGTAAAGGAAAAGTGTCCCAGATTCCCATGCCTCGGGTAGCATGTAGTATTCACCGCCTTGTTTGAACACACAGGGATAAGAAAGGTGAAAGGGTTCAGCCATGACGATGCTCGAATCCACGACTTGATTGCGCCTGTTCAACCTGAAGGCCGCAATCTGACCGCGTTGCCCCGACCGGCTCCAGGCCTCGGCAAAAACATAAGTGGTCCCATTCACGGCTACTCGAAACGGATCTGCTACAAAAGCAATATCTCGACCGGCGAGATTTTCGGCAACAATGATGGGCTTCTTGGACGGCGCGACCAGACGCATTCTCGGGATGTCAATTCTGGCGCGTCCTATGCACCACATGTTGCGGTCGGAATTGCCGCTCAGCTCATTGAAGGCGCGCAATGCCGGCCTCAACGATATAGCGGAGCACTTCCTCGCTCATGTTATGGTAGTGTTGGTACGTGCGTTTGCCATTCGCGATTGTCGCGTGCCGGACTGTTTCGATTTCGACCTGACTGATCATTTGCGCTTCTCTTAAAGCGCTTATTAACATTGCGATATCGAACGAAAAACCGTTGGGTAGTTGACGGAAATCAAATGCGTATTTATCGAACAGATATATTCCGCTCAGCGGGCTGCGCAAGAACAGCAGTTCCGGAAAAAATATTCGAAATGCCGGCTTTGCGGTGAAGTTGGTTACGCGGTCAGGATCCTCAAGCGACGCTGTCCAATATGTCTTGGCCAGCGGGGACTTTTCGCGTGTTGCGCAGTCGATAAGAAGTTCGACCCATGCCGGCTTCGTATTTTCTATGTCTGCATCCAGCTTTAGCACCCACCGGCGCTCGACTTCCTGTACGCCGCGCTTGACGGCACGGCCGTATCCGCGTTCCGAGCAATGGACGACGGAGGCGCCGGCTGCCGCGGCCAATTCGCCGGTTCCATCCACCGATCCGTTGTCCACTACTATTACGCGACCGACCCGGGGTGCCCGCCGGATATTGGTGATTACCTCAGCTATTGTTTTGACCTCATCCCTTGCTGGAATGACGACATCGACGAGATCGATGCAAATCTCGTCGCGACCCGTAGTAGGGGGCACGAGCAGTCGGGGCCGATACAATTTTATTTCGTGGCGATATATCGAATCAACTTCCGCTTTCCGAAGCGTATTGGTCGAACAAACCGCTTGACGAAAATAATCGCAGATCAACTCATGAAAAACGCGGACATTCTTCTGACCAGCGTCGATCACCGGGTATGAGAGCGGATTTGGTACGATGTGGGAGATACAAAGTATGCCCTCCGGAGCGAGGCAAATGTTTAGACGGCTCACGAGCCGAGAGAATTCTGAAAATGTGCAGTTCTCATGAAGAAAGTCGAACGCCTCCGACCAAAATATCGCGTCTATTGACCGAGCCTTGAGTGTCTCGGCAAACGAAAATATGTCCACCGCGTGGAAGGCGACCGATCCGGGCGCATTCACATTCTGGCACGCGCGAGCAATGGCAGCAGAGGAAATATCGACGGCGACGATTTTCGCTTCGGGAAATGCTTCGTGAATGAGCTTCGTGTGGGCGCCCGTAGAACATGCGATTTCTAGTACATGTCTCGGGGTTCCAAATTGCGAAACCAACGAGATTTGATCTTGATATTTGCGAATCTCATACTCTGACTTCCAATAGTCCCAGGGATCCACCTGATCACGATAGAAGGACTCATATTTTTCCTTAAGTTCGTCTCGCATCATAATTCCTAGTTATCTGCAACTCGCCGGTCAAAACAACGGAATACGTGAACTTGGAGACGGCACTAGCCTTACAGTTGCATTAGAGAACGCTATGGCGTCTGCTATTTCGAGCCGGCAAACTCTCGCCATCCGGTAACAGGAGAGCGAAATGCAGTTCGGCGTAGCGGTCGGTGAGTTCTTACGGTTCTGTGCCCTGGAGCGGCAGCTTTCGGGGCATAGCGTGCAAGCCTATGCGGCCGATCTGAGGGATTTTCGGAAATGGCTCAAAGCTGATGTCGCCGTCAGCGAGGTGTCTTTGGCCTCGTTGAAAGAATATCTCGAGGACATGGTCGGGTTGCGCAAGCTGACCGTCGCTACTGTCCGTAGAAGATTTGCCTGCCTGCGCGCGTTTTTTCGGCGTGCCTGCGAGAAACAGGAATGCCCGGACCCGTTTGCGAATTGGCG